>JAUWXD010000075.1 GCA_030616505.1 Hadesarchaea archaeon | reverse complement strand
CCGATTCTCCCGGCGCGAGTATGCCTGCTACCTATGGCCAAATCGGCACCGTTTTCGACCTCCTCTAAAAGAAGGGGGATCCTCCTTGGGGGGTGTTGAAGGTCAGCATCTATCACGCCTAGTATTTTCCCATCTGCAGCATCGAACCCGTCCACTACGGCGGATGCTAGACCTCTTCTCTCGGTCCGATGGATTACCCTGATCGGATACTCCTTCGAGAGTCTTTCCGCCAGCTCCCCTGTCCCATCAGGGCTGTTGTCATCTACGACTATGAGTTCATACTCTAGCCGTGGAGATAGGACCCTGTGAATCCGTCTAACGAGGACTGGAAGATTTTCCCCCTCGTTAAAGGTGGGGATGACTAACGGGAGCTTTGGGGACATGCTTGCCTCTGACATGCTAAAGCCTGAGCCATCGCTTGATGAGTTTTCCCAGCAAGTTGTGGCTGTAATAGGCCCTCACAGCCAACCAGAGCGGGAGCCATCCCTTTCTGATTGCTCGGTTGGCGCTGTGGAGCTTGGTGTATTTCTTGCCGAGGGATTCCCAATACTTGGCCTCGAATGCATCCAGACCCTCTCCCCTCTTCAAACTCTCGGCGAGCATGTTCGCAACCATGACGCTGGCCCCGATCCCGCCATAGGTGATCGGGTTGACAGTGAAGCCCGCATCGCCTATCGCAACGACGTTATCGTGAACGAGCCTGATCGGCCCGTGGCTAGGGATCAACCCGAAGCCCCTTTCCAGCACCCTAGCATCCTCCAGCCCGATCTTCCTCTTGAACGACTTGAGCTTCCAGTTGAGATCTAACCCTCGGGCTCCAGCCGCCACGTACCCGACGTTAGTCGAATGCTCGGCCGGGAAGATCCAGCCCGTCTCGCGGTGGTTGAGCAGGTATAGATCAAGCCCATCGCCATCGTCCTCTCCTTCAATCGTCTCCATGTAACCTAGAGCGAACATATCGCGTCGGTTCGGCAGGTAACGCTTCCTGAGGACAGCCGAGCACCCGGAGGCGTCCACGTAAACCTGGGCGCGAATCCTCTCGTTCCCAGCGCGCACGCAACCAATCTTCCCGTCCTTGAAACGTGGCTCAGCTTTTCCCTCCACCAGCTCGCAGCCCTCGCCCATCGCTGCCTCCAGCAACCCGCGGCAGAACCTGTGCCTGTTGAGCACGTAGCCATCGAAGTTGACCTCCAGCGCCCTACCGCCGATGCTCAGCCTCATGCGCCTGACCCGCCTCGCCACCGCCCCGAAATCCTCGGGTGAAAAACCCTTGAACCAAGATCTCTCGACCGCCCCGGGGCAGGGCTTCCTCCCCACCTCCTCCAATCCCTTCCTCTCGATCACGCACACATCGAACTCTGGGGCCAATTCGTAAGCTAGGGAGGAACCGGCGATCCCGGCTCCCACTATGCAGATATCGTGCATCTATCAACCCATACGCGAACTAAAATCTAACGAAGCGGGAACTAGCATGAACGACGTCGGCTCAAATCACTTGTATTTATCCGTTCTAGTCTCGATGAATTTTTCTCCGTTGGCATAAATGGTGGCTTTGATCACATAATCCCCAGCCGGCCAGGTAGGATCCGGATCCCAAGTTATTTCATATTTGATGAAAGTGGGCGTAGGATAACTGGGTTTAGCTTTCGGGTTAGGTTGGAATCCCCCATAGCCGTAACCGTAGTACCCGAAATACCCATACCCTTCCCACTCAGCTTGAAGATATCCATAACCATAGCCCCACTTATTTTGTGGCAAGGCTTCGACTTCAATCGTCCAACCATCGCTCGCATAGGGTTTAGTATTTTCATAGAGCGGGAGGTTCTCGCATATCAAGTATAATCTATGATCACCATTTTCATTATAAATTTTTAAATCCACGTGTTCGATCGGGACCAATTCCCTATTTTTGGTGTATATGGTTATGGAGAAATGAATATTTTCGCCCAAGACTCGAGGATGTAGCCCATTTATGCGAACTTCTAGAGCGCTAACGGGTGTCGCGAATATCAGCACTAGAATCAGTGAAAGTGTAATTGAAACCGAAACTAGGTATTTCGATCGCTTCAATTTCATCCCATCAAGTTAAATGTAATAAACCGAGAATCTTCTACTCCAGTTACTTGAACTTATCTGTCCTTTTCTCGGTGAAAGTTTTTCCGTTTGCTGTAATGATGGCTTCGATCACATACTTCCCAGGTGGCCAAGTCGATGTTAGATTTTGCGGATCCCAAGTTATTTCATAAGTGATGTAAGTGGGCAAAGTATGAATGGGTCCAGCTTTCTGGTTTTTAGGGTTATCTATGTATCCCCCGTAGCCCCAACCTTGGTACCCGTAAAAATACCCAATTCCTTCCCACTCAGCTTGAAGATATCCATAATCATAGCCCCACTTTTTTTGTGGTACGGCTTTTACTACAATGCCAGTGCCTGGGTAGGGTTTAGTATTTTCATAGAGCGGGAGGTCATCGCATATCAAGGATAATCTATGATCATCATTTTCATTGTAAATTTTTAAATCCACGCGTTGGATCGGGGCCAATTCCTTATTTTTGGTGTATATGGTTATGGAGAAATTGTTAGTTTTGCTCAAGTCTCGAGGTTTTGGCCGATCTATGTGAACTTCTAGAGCGCTAGCGGGCGTTGCGAATGTCAGCAACAAAATCAGTGAAAATGTAATTGAAACCGAAGCTAGATACTTAGATCGCTTCAATTCATTCCCCCCAAATTAAATGTAATAAAACGGTCGTTCAGCGAACTCAAGCCCGTGTAAATAACAAACATGCGGTCTTTCATCCAACTGCCGGCTTCGCGGTTCCCCCAAGCTCGAGCTATGCTCACCAGCTTCTCGGCCAGCGGGCGACCTATTTCCTCCGCTCGCTCGAGAGCACTTTTCACGACATTCCTAAGCTTTTCTATAGGTGCCAACAAAACCTTCACTAGATCATTGCTACGTACCCTGTCGACCACTCGTATGGTGAGATTAATTAGGGCCCGCTCAGCTTGGTTCAGGATTTTAAACCAGATCCTCTTGCGCAAAGCCTTCCGCTTCATCGAAACCAAATCTTTGGAAAAAAGACTCCCAATCATTTTTCTACCTCCAAATCTCTAGAGGAGTCGTTTGTAGGGTCTTGAAACGCTACGAGCAGTTTAGCCTTCTTTAATTTCACTTTTTTCCATCCTCGAATTACCATTTCTGTACTATAACGCCCCTCCTTGCCACTTAAACAAGGGCAAAACTCTGACTTAAGGGGCCGAGAAACATTTTTCAGACACATTGTTTAGAAAGCTCAATTCGGCAATAGAGTTAAGAAATTCAATTTCTCTGGGATTAATTATGCCTTCATCACAACAGTGAATCCATGATGAAATCTGG
>JAUWXD010000090.1 GCA_030616505.1 Hadesarchaea archaeon | reverse complement strand
GCAAAGTCGAAGGACAAATTCGAATGACCAAAATATAAAGTTTCAAAAGTGACCATAGATTTCACGGATTTAGTGGATTTATTGCCACAAAGACACAAAGTCATGAAGATTCAGAAACTATTGGCCGCGAAAAGGCACAAAAGTCGCAAAACATTTGAGACAAGATAACAGGATTGGTGGGGATTTGTTTTTAGCCGACTTTGGCGTCTTTGGCCAGCCCTTACCTCGAAGCAAGCTTCTGCAAAGGGCTGGGACTTATCCGCCGGGTTCCCGATAAGATGGGACCCCATTTTTGAAGCTGGCTAAAAGACGAGATAAACAGAATAATCCTGTAAACCCTGTCTTTATTTTTTTTGACAAGATGAACAAGATAAAGCTGTAAATCGTGTCATTTAAACAGCCTCGGCGAAGCCGAACGCGAGAATACCTCCCGACTAATGAAAATCACCGACATCATAAGAGCATAGCTCGTGGCTTTTCAAGCATGGCTAAGCAATACACGGCAAGAGAAAGAATGATGATTTGACAAAACTGCGTCGTTATGTCATATTGTCTTTTCGCGCAAGTAGTATATGTCTAACAGCGTATAGACCTGAAGTATTGTTTCAATAAAGAGAATTAAGGGAGAAGACATGGCGAAAAAACCCGCAAGAAAAACAAGTCCCTCAAAGGCGCATGATCGGGGAATCACGGAGATCACAGTTGCCGGCTTTAAATCCATAACGACCAAGCAGTCAATCGAAATCAGGCCTCTGACCATTCTTGCAGGTGCCAACTCCTCCGGAAAGTCGAGCATGATCCAACCGTTGCTACTCCTCAAACAGACATTAGAAGAGACATTCGACCCTGGAGCTATACTGCTCAGCGGGGCGAACCTGAGATTCTCCTCGGTTGACCAATTTCTAACCCACACTACGAAGACACGCCGCTCGAAATCACTTATTGTTGGCCTTAAACTAGCAGATGGACAAAGCCTAAACAGAGTATGCCAAAGATCGCACTAAACGGCTTACCGTAAGGTCGATGACGCACTCTGGAGACGGCAGCGCAACCTCCTTAACGCCGGGAATGAACCATAAAGACATAGTGCGCAAAGTTCCTAAGTTCTTTAACCAAATCCGCACGCGGATCCAAAAGGACCTCAAAGATACTGTGAAATGGGGTGTTACCCAACATCGATGCTTTTTGGGATTACAGTTACTTCCTACGACCCGGAAAGATGTGAGAATCTCGGGTCCAGGCTTGGGGCCAACTGGAGCCTTTGAAACCCACATTCAAGAAATCATACACCTCCCTGGGCTAAGAGGTAATCCAGAGAGGGTCTATCCTGTAACCGCTGTTGGACCAAGATATCCCGGCACTTTCCAGGAATACGTTGCTAGTATTATCACTGATTGGCAAGTGAAGAAAAATCAACAAAAGCTTGCCGCTCTCACTAAAGACCTTGAGTATCTCGGGTTGACGTGGAAGATAAGGGCGGAGCAAATAGACGATACCCGAGTTAAACTTCGTGTAGGGCGACTACCACATGCAGCAAAAGGCGGAGCGCATGACCTCGTTGACATCGCTGATATAGGCTTCGGTTTATCACAAAGCCTCCCAGTTGTGGTGGCTCTTCACGCTGCCAAGCGGGGTCAAGTTGTCTACTTGGAGCAACCCGAAATTCATCTTCATCCCCATGCTCAATATAAGCTTGCAACGGTATTAGCCAACGCTATTAACCGCGGTGTTCGCATTATTGTCGAAACACATAGTGCATTGTTACTTCTAGCCATTCAAACCCTTGTGGCGCAAACTAAACTCGAGACATCAAAACTAAAACTTCACTGGTTCGAACGGAATGAAGAAGGAGAGACCAAAATAACTTGCGCCAATCTAGATGATGCAGGGGCTTTTGGAGATTGGCCCGAGGATTTCGGTCGAGTGGAACTCGAAGCTGAGAAAAATTATTTAGACGCCGCAGAGCTTAAGCAAAAACCTCAATAGTATGGCTAAAAAGAACCTACGAAAACTAGTGATCGACGCTTCAGTTGTATGCGCTGCTGGTGGTGTTGATGCTGTACATCCAAGATCTAAATACTGCCGCGACTTCCTTCTCACGGTTCTCCAGATATGCCATCGAGTAATTTTGACACCCCAAATATCAAAAGAATGGCGAAAGCACACGTCACGCTTCTCTCTAAGATGGAAGAGGACGATGACAGCAAAAAAGAAATTGGTCAATGCCAACATCGATCCAAACCCATCCTTTCGCGAACGCATCAAACATGCAGTCACAACACCCGCTCATCAGCGCACAATGCTAAAGGACATTCCTCTCATTGAAGCTGCCCTTGAAAATGACAAAGTTGTGATTTCCCTTGATGAAACGGCGCGCCAGATTTTTCGCAACGTGTCAGATAAAGTATCTGACCTCGGAAAAATTACGTGGGTAAATCCAGAGAAACCTCAAGAGGAGCCTCTCGCCTGGTTACGGCAAGGGGCACAACCAGAAATGGCACGACGATTACAATCTTCTGCAACCTCGTAGTCCATTATCGCATGTGGTTAGCCCTACTCAGAATTTTCGAATTCGTCAATTAAACTAGTGGATTAGAGATTAGCGAATTGGGGGATCAGTTAATTGGTCTTATGGTGGAGTGAGATTGCCACGTCGGAGCAGAAAAAGACAGGGATTTGGAAGTCGACGGGGGAATAAATTTGTGGGGTAAATTAGTTTTTAGTTTTGAATTTTGAGTTGGGGCCCCGGTGAGATAGACGAAAATCATCTCACGGGGTAAGGGCGGGCAAAAAAAGTGCTTTTTTGTGATAGACCCGTTCGACTTTGCTAAGAAAGACAGAATTATTATGGTTCTTATCCGTTAAATCCGTGCTAATCTGCGGTAAAACTTTTTTCGAGTATCAAGCATCGAGTATCCAGTATCGAGTATCAAGCATCGAGTATCCAGTATCCAGTATCAAGTATTGAG
>JAUWXD010000081.1 GCA_030616505.1 Hadesarchaea archaeon | reverse complement strand
GCTCGCTGTTTTTTCATGTCAGGATCTTTTTCCCACAGTCGGTGTCTTTCTTCGTTCCCCCACGAAGATTATCCGCATTCTTCCCCGGTTTTTCGCCCGGGTTTTCACGCGGTTCCCCGTTGTCCGTAGACTCCGGTTCGACCTCCTCTGCGGGCTTTGGTTCCCGCCAACTTCTACTTGGTACGTTTGTTCTTTATATAGATTTTTTAAAAAATCGAGCTATATCAAAAGTGGAGCTATTGATAAAATTGGCGAAAACATACTTTTGGCGAGCATCTAAGGCAACTTTTCCCGTTTCAGGGTCAGAAATTCTTTTTCCAGACATTCAAATATCCCTAATCATAAATGAGGTCTTGGTATCAAAATGCCCGCCAACCTATCACCAGAGTATTTCAAAGCTGAAGAGCGCTACCATCAAGCGCGCACCCTGGAAGAGCGAATCCGAGCGACAGAGGAACTCATCCGTGCCGCCCCAAAACACAAAGGAACTGAAAAGCTTCTCAGGACCCTCAAGCGGCGCCTAGCAAAGCTCCGAAGGGAATTGCAGGAGAAGCGTGAGAGCAGGAGCGGCAGGGGTGGTGGCATAGGTTTTGCGATTAAGAAAGAAGGTGCAGCGCAGGTGGCTCTTGTAGGATTTCCCAACTCCGGGAAGTCTTGGCTACTGCAGAAGCTCACGAGTGCTAGCCCAGAAGTAGCAGACTATCCGTTTACTACGCAGGAGCCGGTGCCAGGCATGATGTATTTCGAAGATGTACAGGTCCAACTTGTAGAGGTGCCTGCGATTGTAGAAGGTTCAAGCCTAGGCAGGGGGCTCGGGGCGCAGCCACTCAGCGCCATCCGAAACGCAGACGTCATCGCTCTCGTCGTTGACGCTTCTGCCGACCCGTTGCAACAGATTCAGACCTTAGTTGATGAACTCGGCGCAGCAGGTATCAGGCTTAACCAACTGCCACCCAAAATCACCATTCAGCGCCGGCAGACAGGAGGAATAGAAATCAAGGGAGCTGAGTTGGTGGAAGGCGGAGAAATAGAAATCAAACGCGCTTTACACGATCGCCGCATCCACAACGCCTTTGTAGTCGTGGAAGAGCCGGTCGCGAGCGAGGAAATCGAGGAAGTTCTTGATGAATCCGTTGTGTACCGCCGAGCCTTTATCGTGCTCACCAAACGCGACATTGGTGGTGCTGAGAGGCCGAATTTGTTAGGTAACTTCGGATCTATCTTTAGAATCATCACGGTAGATACGGCAGGAGAGGGACTCAAAAAATCAATTTATGAGAATCTAAATTTCATCCGCATATACACAAAGCGCCAAGATGAAGAGCCCGCCAAACGTCCTCTTGTCTTACCAAAAGGGTCCACAGTTATCCAAGTGGCACGAGCTGTACACAAAGATTTCGAGAAAGGTCTAAAATTCGCTCGAGTTTGGGGATCTACACGGTTCCCTGGGCAACAGGTTTCCCGAGAATACGTGCTCCAGGATAAGGACATCGTGGAGCTTCACGCTTGAGTTCACTCACCGCGCAGATGCCTGGTCACTTTGAGAACGGCGTCTGGTTTTCCAACAATAGTAACGAGATCCCCAACTTGAATGACGGTGTCTCCCTTTGGAGGTATTAGTTCATCGTCCCGAGTAATCATCGCAAACGTGCAGCTTCTTGAATTTATGTTTTTGATAGTTTTCCCGACAACTTTTGAATTCGGGCCAATAGTGACTTCAACGACCTCTCCCTTGCCGCCACCTATCCCCAAAAGCCCATAAACCCCGGCACCCGTCACTGCTTTTTCGAAGAGCATGACTGCTGCGCTTGGCAGGGTGATTGCGATATCTACACCCAGCTCCTCGAACATTTTACCGTGTTTATCGTCATTGACCCTGGAGATTACCTTAGTGACCCCGAGCTTCTTAGCCATTTCACAAGCCATGAGATTGACTTCATCGGCTTCGGCTAAGGCGATAAGGACATCGGCTTTGTCAATACTGGCATCCTTCAAAGCATCTAGGTCGGCGCCACTTCCGTGGATGACTAGCACATCGAGTTCGGCAGCCAGTTCGTGTGCTCGTTTCTCGTCCTTCTCGATAACCACGATGTTGTGGCCACGACTCGACAGCCGCTTCGCTAGCTTAGATCCGACCTGCCCGCCACCCACGATGACTACATACATCCTTATACCCTCCTTTTGATGACTTCAATACTATTATAAAGGATAGCTAGAGCTTAATAAGGGATTTAAATGCCGTTGAGACCAGCTAGATCGTACAGGCATTTCAGCGGGCCAGCATACACCAGGCGTGAGTTTATAAAAGGGGTGCCTGTCGTACGAGTGACCTTCTTCGACATGGGCAACCCTAAAGGCGACTTTCCGGTCCAGATGTCTCTGATTGTACAAGAGGCCGGACAGATAAGACACAACGCTTTCGAAGCCGCGCGCATAGCGGCGAACCGTTTGCTCGAGCTCAACGCAGGTAAGGATAACTATCACCTCAAGCTTCGCGTCTACCCACATCAGGTGCTTCGCGAAAACCCGATGGCGTCAGGGGCAGGGGCCGACCGCATCTCCGACGGAATGCAACGGGCTTTCGGCAAGCCGATAGGGACAGCCGCACGGGTGAGTGCCGGACAGAGCCTGATGACTGCTAGGACTACTAAGGAATTCGCGCGCATCGCAAAGGAAGCTCTCCGGAGGGCAAATTTGAAGCTCTCCTTAACAGCTAGGATTGTTGTAGAGAGGGGACAGGAATTTCTCCAGTGATTATCCTACTTTGAACTCGCTATCGCCGCAAGTAACTCGTAGATTATTTTAGCTGCAGCGAAAGCAGTGATTCCATCGTCGTGAGGCGGGACAAGCTCCACCACGTCAAAAGCCCCCACGTTAAGTTTGCCAAGTCCTCTGATTAAACGCAGGAGTTCCAAGGTGGAGAGGCCACCGGGCTCGGGTGTTGCGACCCCTGGGGCGAAGGCTGGATCTAGTACATCAAGGTCAATCGTGATGTAAACACGCGAGTTACCAACAAGTTTTTTTACAGCCGCAATTACTCCCTGGATATCATCAATTACTTGTTCTGATGTGTATATTGTCACCCCTGTTCCTCGTGCGAACTCTGCCTCTTCCTTAGAGCATGAGCGGATACCCAATTGTATGAGGCGTTCGGGAGGCATACAGTCGAGCGTTCTGCGCATCACCGTCGCGTGACAGAGCTTGTCGC
>JAUWXD010000001.1 GCA_030616505.1 Hadesarchaea archaeon | reverse complement strand
CTACCTAACTTTTAGCGCATATTTTCCGGGTTTGGTGATGTTGAGACGTTTCGCGATTTCGGAGTTATCAGAATCGAGTACCACAACATAACCTGTCCAGTCATTAGAGAGGGATGCCCCACCACAGTTTGGACAAGTATTTGCTTCTGTGACTAGGTTACAATTGCGACATGCTTTTTCCGTCAAGCCTTTGCCCCCTTGCGGGCCTCCTTAATCCACTCAAACTTACCAAGCCATGGTTGCCGCATTGTCAAACCTATCTTTCCACCCTTCGTGCCTCTCTTCAGGCTTACGCTCACTATGCGGGCCCTGACCTTGTCTCCCTCTTTGAGCAAACGCTTCGATTCCTTCCCGTATAGGGTACCCTTCTTCTTGTCATAACCAACGAAATCGTCCATCACTTGAGAGACGTGCGCGAGACCATCGATTGGTCCCAGGCGAATGAACCCTCCAAACTCCACTATCTCAACTACTTCACCGAACACGACCTCATTGACCTCTGGTTTGTATACGAGCGCTTCGAACGTCACATCGTGATAGCTAGCGCCATCGCCCATTATCACCCTACCTACCTTGACATCTTTGAGTTCGGTAATCGCTAAAATCGTTCCAATATCTTTGTCTGTTATTCCCTCGTAATTCTTACGGATAACATCGAGAACGACATCGTTTGTGGGCTCGGAGAACCTGTCTGGAGGTACTCGGACGGTATCCTCTACGGTCACTATTTTATACATCGCTTCACCTCAATTTTATTACTTTGAAGGTTACGCATGATGTACAACCTATTCGCAACAGCATTAAAACACCTTTGTCTCATTTACCCTAACTCCTTATAAACACTGGATAATCGCGGCTATTTTTTGAATTTTGGTTAGCTCACCCGCCCCAGACTTTTAACAAGAGTGGGACGAAGAGGAGGGCAACCATTGACATCAGCTTGATTAATATGTTGAGAGATGGGCCTGAAGTGTCCTTGAATGGGTCTCCCACAGTGTCCCCTATCACGGAGGCTGCGTGCGTCTGGCTTCCCTTTCCGCCCAAGTGTCCTTCCTCTATGTATTTCTTTGCGTTGTCCAAAGCCCCGCCAGCGTTCGCGAGAGTTATCGCCAACAAAAGTCCCGTGACTATTGCACCTGCCAGCATTCCTCCAAGCGACTCCACACCTAGTACGATGCCAACCACGATTGGGCTAAGGATTGCCAATGTAGCTGGAGCAACCATGTTTTTGAGTGCAGAAGAGGTGCTGATTTCTATGCACCGGTTGTAATCTGGCTTAGCTTTTCCTTTCATCAACCCTGGAATAGTCCGGAACTGACGCCGTACCTCTCCAACAATTAAAGATGCTCCCTTCCCCACAGCACGCATGGTAAGCGCACAGAACAGAAATGGTAACATCCCGCCGAGAAGCATGCCAACGATGACTTTTGGATCCAGGATGTTGAGTGTTTGAATGTTCACCGCTTGAGTATATGCAAAAAACAACGCTAGTGCTGTAAGGGTTGCCGAACCAATCGCAAATCCTTTACCTATCGCGGCAGTGGTATTCCCAACTGCATCAAGTCGCTCCGCGCGAACTCTCGTGGTCTTCCCCATCCCCGACATTTCAGCTATCCCAGCCGCGTTGTCTGCAACGGGACCATATGTATCGGTAGCAAGCGTTATCCCAAGCGTGCTCAGCATGCCAACCGCTGCAATCGCTATGCCGTAGAGCGCTGCGAAGTAATATGCCACAAGAATCGCCACAGATAGAGATATGATCGGAATTAACGTGCTGATCATCCCCACAGAAAGACCGCTGATGATATTTGTCGCGGGGCCCGTCTGTGATGATAATGCAATAGATTTCACAGGGGAAAATCTGTTTTCTGTGTAATACTCCGCTGAAACGCCAATCAAAATCCCGGCGATAAGTCCAGCTAACAAAGCGTAAAATATCTCAATTGTGCCTGTAAAAAACCAGATGAGGAAAAACGATACTATTATCATTAGAGTTGCGCTGCCGAATATTCCTTTGTTGAGTGCTTCATGAAGCTGTTTTATCCCCTTGTCTTTACCTGTTCGCACAAAAAATGTCGCAACAATCGAACAGAATATCCCTGTCGCGGCGAGCAACATGGGAAGTACCACTGCGTCTGTCTGGCTAAGCGTGACGCCTCCAACAGTCACTCCGACGAAACCTATCACCATTGCAGCTATAATCGACCCCACGTACGACTCGAAAAGGTCCGCCCCCATTCCAGCGACATCTCCGACGTTGTCGCCCACATTGTCCGCAATCACGGCAGGATTTCTTGGGTCATCCTCTGGAATTTTAGCTTCAACCTTCCCAACCAAGTCTGCGCCCATGTCTGCCGATTTTGTGTAGATGCCGCCGCCTACTCTCGCAAAAAGGGCTATAGAGCTCGCGCCAAAACCAAAGCCAACAATTATCCCAGGATCTCCGAACAGAAAATAGAAAATGCTCACGCCTAGGAGTCCAAACCCAACAACGCACATACCCATAACTGCGCCGCTTGAAAAACCGACCTTTAACCCCTTGGCGATGCTTTTCCTAGCAGCTTCTGCTGTTCGGGCGTTCGACTTTGTAGCTATCCTCATTCCCATATTGCCAGCCAGTGCCGAGAAAAATGCCCCGACCACGAAAGCTATGGCAGTTGGATAATTCACGGCTAGCGCTAAAATCAATGCCACGATGACCGCGTAGACCACCATCACGCGATACTCCTTGTTGAGAAACGTCATGGCTCCGCGGTGGATTACGTCCGAAAGCTCCCGCATTTGAGGTGTCCCAACAGGTTGTCTTAAAATTCTAAACGCCAGATACCCCGCGAATGCGAGGGCCATCACACTCGCTATTGGGACCAATATCACAGGTTCAAACCCAAACATCTCACAACCCCCTAAACTTGACCGTCTATTGCAAGATGAGACTTTTGCCGTAAATAAATTACTGGAATGCCCTGACGCCGGAGCTCCTTTTTTAGAGCTACATCTGTAGTCCCGACTGCGCGCCGTTTTTGGGTCGCGAGCCTTATTATGGACTCATCAGCTTCCCCTTCCGCCTTGATGACCGACCCACGCTTGACTAACAGCAGCCCAAGTCTCGCGGCTGCTCTTTCTTTTGGTTTGCCATGCTCCGAAATTTGCCCGAGTTCCTGCACTACGGGACTTGGAATCACCAACTCGCAACTACTCTCCAACAACCTCCCAAGTTCACTCACAATGTCGACTCCAAACATGCCCGGAACCATCAAGAAGCTGGTATCCGCTATAACCTGCAAACGAATTCCTCATCAGCCTATGATGGCGTGCCCAATCAAGCGCCATCTACCAGCGATTCGGCGGCTCAACGCTACTCGGACACCACGTTCAGCACACACTGGTAGCTTTAACTTCACAGTGGCCTTGTTCCCACGGGCGCTTGTGATAACCCCCACTGTCATTGTAGTCCCTACGTTGAGCATGAGGGGTTCTCCAGTCACCAAAGGTTTTACCTCTAGTTCTTTCTGGAGTCCAACGACGCGATTCATCAGATGAATCTCAAGCTCCAGTGTCTCGCGCACCTCTGGAAGGTTCCCCAGCGTTCCCAAAACAGAGCCCACGAGTGAATCCCCCTTAGTCATGGATGGGTCAAGTAGGGTACCCACGCCAATCAATCCACCCGGAACTACTTCCTTTAACGAGCTTTCCATCGCGTGTAGGCTGACTATTTTTGAGTTCAAATGCTGCCAAGTCGTTTTACCCTCCCGGCTCACCCTTATTCCTGGACGAAGTTCTATGTCATCACCCACACTTAGCCTGCCTTGAAGCAACGAACCTCCCAAAACTCCTCCCCTAAGTTTTTCCGGCCTCGTCCCTGGGCGATTGATATCAAACGAGCGAGCGACATACATGCGCGGAGGTTTTGTACGGTCACGCTTAGGTGTCGGAATGTGCTCTTCAATCGTCTGAATCAACTTGTCTATATTTGCTCGATGAATAGCCGAGATTGGGACTATTGGAGCATTCTCCGCGAAGGTGCCAGCTAGAAACTCTTTTATCTGTTTATAGTTCTCGAGAGCCTTTTCGCGCGAGACCAGCTCGATTTTGTTCTGCGCCACAACTAAATTATGCGCGCCGATTATCTCCAGAGCCATTAGGTGCTCTTTTGTCTGCGGTTGGGGACATGGTTCGTTTGCAGCGACCACAAGCACAGCACCGTCCATGATTGCGGCCCCAGAAATCATCGTTGCCATCAGCATCTCGTGGCCAGGAGCGTCGACGAAGGAAACCCGGCGCAAGAACTCAGTTGCAGCTCCACAGTACGGGCATTTTTTATTCGTGCTGGGGCGGTCGCACTCTTTACAACGCACGAAAGACGTGTCAGCGTATCCAAGACGAATGGTGATGCCTCGACGTATTTCCTCGCTATGCACATCAGTCCAAGTGCCTGATAGTGCCTCTGTGAGCGTCGTTTTGCCGTGATCTATGTGGCCAATGAGACCTATGTTGACGTCGGCTTGTGACATTCTAAATACCTCGTTCAAGTTTTCGACTTAGATGATATAAAACGCTCAGGCTTTCCATCAGTCGAATCGATGAATGAAGGTGTTGGTTTTCGCTGTTGCAACTAAGCAGCTTTCTCGCTGGATTCTTTCGGTGCCAAAATCTCCTCAACAGATTTCTCCCCGCGCTTCACTATCTTCGCGTTCACTTGCACTATCTCCTCTGAAATCCTAGATCCGCGAACATGTTTACGGCGGCGCTCTCCCCGTTTCTTCGGCGAAAAACCAGTGCCACCCGCCAACAAGACGCCCGTTCGCCCGGATCCTGTTATATCTGCGCGCATTGGAAATCCATCTCGATCAGATCCCCCAGTCAGCTCGAGCTCGTAGCCTGGGAGCCCGACTACCTCCCCGCCGAACTTATCCCTTATGCGGAGTCCAACCAGCTTGCGGGCATCTGGGTCGCGCGCCTCGAGCTTGTGGCTCTTGCCCGTTTCCGGATCTGCTACCACCACTTTGAATGACATCACATCACCCCATACGCCGAATCTTCACGTTGTTTTATTGCAATTATCTCGTCCAGTACAGCGAGCTCATCCCCTGAGAGTAAGTCCCTCAGGTCTCGCTTTAGGGCGAGCACATGGTCCCTAGGAATGTCCGTGTATAAAACATCACCCTCTTGGATGTGACGCCCGACCACCGGGCCCTCGATTGAAACCGCAAGCTCCTCTCCAAGTTTGGCCTCGTACACTGACTTTTTCTCCTTTTGTAGCTCTCGAACTGTGCCAACAGACTTCCCGTCCTTACGCATGAGAGGCGCCTTCGACCTGAGAACACCGCCGAGCACATCCACCCCAACGACAGCTGGATCACTCCTTCTGAACACGTAGCCAAGCTTAAGCGAGAACTTAGCAGGCCTCACGTAGCCCTCTAAACGCTTTGCCCTCACTTCCTCCCGCTTTAGCTTTGCCCACTCCTCGTACCGCTCTATCAGTCGGTAGATGATTTCTTCCCGTAAAATAGGTACCCCTTCACGTTCGGCTTCCGCCCGAGCGTCTGGCAGAACCTTCGCGTTAAAGGCCAACACCACCCCGAGCAGGGGGTCGCTATTCATAACGCTCGCGGCGTCTACCACATCTCGGCGTGAAACATCTCCGACATCCGCACGTCTTATCGGTATGTTTTTGATCTGAAGCTGCCCTTCCAGTGCCTCAAGTGAGCCTAGAGCATCTCCCTTTACAATGACCCCTTTCACGTCTACGCTAATCCTGACCCTCTCAAGTTCCCGCTGCATCTCCTGCCACAGTTTCTCCGCCTCCCCGATATCCCGAACCACCAACAGTGGGGCTCCAGCTACCACACCCTCAAGATTGGGAGCAGCAATTTTAACTCCCGCCGCCGCGTAGACTCTATCTACCGGATCAAATTTGTTTTCAGGGTCGCGAATCTCATCAAGAGGCTTGGGGCGTAAAAGCGCGCGAACCTTCGAGGTTATCACCTTGTCTAGACCTCCTACCGCGAACAAATCTCCCCTCCCAAGCGTCCCATCGTATACTATAACATCTATCATCTTTCCGAGCCCGACTTCCTCCTTCACTTCAAGCACCGTTCCCCGCGCGGGGCCCGTCACCTCAACCGTCAGCTCACGTTCCAGAAAGCGCTGGGCGAGACCAGCGAGCACCGTGAGGACCTCAGGCAGACCTTCCCTGGTCTTGGCACTCGCTGGAACAATGCTGACTTGTTTGCGGAAATCGCTCACGCGGTCGAAGCGCTCTGCCTCGAATCCGAGCTCGTGAAGTTTGCCGACCAGTTCATAAATTTTCTCATCTAGCGCCTGCTGCACTTTTGGGTTCTGTTTCGCGAAGGAATCCAAGAAACTTGCTTCTGGAACCGACTGCCAGCCGTGAATGAGGTCTATCTTGTTCGCGACGAGCATGAACGGAGTTTTGTACGTCTTCAGGATTGTCAGCGACTCGAGCGTCTGGGGCATGAATCCCTCGTTGATGTCCACTACAAGGGCCGCGAGGTCTGCGAGAGCCCCTCCACGCCGACGCAGGTTGGTGAAAGCCTCATGTCCTGGAGTGTCAATGAAAAGCAAGCCGGGAAGCGTCAGTTCTATTTTGAACTTTTCGAGAAGCCCACCGCAAATTTTCTTGATAGTCTCTGCTGGTATTTCACTTGCCCCAACATGTTGAGTTATCGCGCCAGCTTCGCGTGCGGTTACTGTAGTGCCTCTAATGCCGTCCAACATCAAAGTTTTTCCATGGTCGACATGTCCAAGTACGGCAATCAAAGGCTGCCTAACCTCACGCTCCCGCATTTTCGACGCCAAGTAATGATGGGTGCTGTAATTTAAGTAAGGTATTCAATCCTGTGTTAAAATCTACTAAATCTAAAAAAATAGTGTTAACTCACGTTCAGCGTTTTCAGCTGAGTCAGCGGCGTGAATAACATTTACTGTGACGCTCTCGCCGAAGTCACCACGAATGGTTCCTTTGGCTGCCTTCGTGGGGTCGGTCGCACCAATTACCTCGCGCATCCGTGCTATCGCCCGTTCACCCTCAACCAACATCACGACAACCTCTCTAGACAGCACGTGCTCGACCAAGCGTTCAAAGAACTCCTTTCCTATATGAACCGCGTAGAGCTTTTCAGCGGTCCCCCTGTCCATCCTAAGTTGTCTCATCGATACAAGTTTCAACCCGGTTTGCCTGATGCGCGTAATGATTTCGTCAGTTAATCCCTTTACCACACCGTCCGGTTTCACCATGACGAACGTGCGCTCATTCAAGCTTTACCCCTCATCTTACGGTAGCGCTCGGTCCACTTGACGCGGTGGGGCTTCCTGCCAAGCTTCATGTTCCTTTCACATTTTGAAGAACAAAAAAACGAGACTGCACCATCCCGCTTGACAAACATTAACCCTTTGCCAGGCTCAACTCTTCCACCGCAGAACGAACACTTTCGGGTAACTGGCATCTACGGCACCCTAATCTCTCTTGCTTCCCGATCGGTCTCGCGGAGCATGAGCATATCGCCAACACGTACTGGTCCCTTTACGTTTCGGGTTATTATTCTCCCCTTGTCACGCCCCTCGAGTACTCTACACTTAACCTGCATAATCTCGCCAGTAACCCCTGTACGAGCCCGTATCTCGATAACTTCGGCGGGAAAGCCTAGTCCCTCTTCAACAGGCATTTAACTCACTTTTTGAGCTCTTTGACACGCTCGACTAGGTCTTTAACCGTATCTGCGGCCTCCCCTGCCTCAGCGATAGTTATCGCTGCACATCCGACATCTATACCCGCCGCTGCCCCTAGCTCGCGCTTGCTGGGCACATAAACGCATGTGATGCCTTTCTCATCACAGAGCGCGGGTAGGTGGGCGACGATCTCAATTGGCTCGACATCCTCTGCGATTACCACCAAAACGGCTTGCTTCCGCTCGATAGCCTTGGTTGTCTCATTTGTCCCTTTCCTGAGCTTCCCAGTATCACGTACCTTCTCAATCGCCTCGTATGCCTTATCGGCCAAATCTTTGGGAACCTCAAAGCGCACGTAAATCGGTTTTGCCAATCCCAACACCTCCTTCAGGTTTAAACCTCATCATTCATGGGTTTTTTGGTTAGCTATGGATTACTCAGCTTTGGATAAAAAGCCTATTGGTATTGGGGGGTGAGGGACTAAATCACCTATGACCGTATACTGCAACCAGCTTGGGCCTCACCGCGTCAATCCTAGCAAACCCATACCTTTCAAACTGCACGATGCTGCCAGGTTGTAGCCCCGCTACCGCTGGCTCCGCCAAACCGTGCTCAATGGTGTTGTCTGGTTTCACCACATCAAGTCCGACCGCTCCGCCAGAAACCCAGTGAATCTTAGGCCCCTCAGCGACCTCAAGGCTGTGAAATTCGGCTTTGAGAACTTCTCCCTTTGCCGTCAATTTCACGTTCATCAAGTCTTTTAACCTGAACATCTGCCCCGTTTCCAACACAGATGCATCGTCACCCGACACATAAAACACCATTTCATCCTCCTCGCGTTCAAGTGGTATAATACGTTCACCGCTCTCTGTTTTACTTGGATGGAGTCTGAGGCGCGCTTCCTTAAGCTCTGGAGTTTTGCGTACCCGTAACTTTACAGGATTCACCACGAAAAAGTACCTGTTTGCTATTCCATCAACAAATTTCCGATTGTACGCATAAAGCGTCTCCCAGCTAAGCGAAGAGTCAACAAGTGTCAGACCTATATCCAACATCAACTGTCTTATCGCTTCGCGAACAAATCCACGCCTTCGAAATGCGGCGATTGTAGCTAACCTCACATCATCATGACCTGAGAACTCTCCGCTCTGAATAGCACGCATGGTTTGAGTCTTACTCAGCTCGACGCCCGGCATGGCCAAACGCCCATGCTGAACTGCTGTTGGATAACGCCATCCCAAGTGATCATAGAGGGCGCGTTGGCGTTGTTCGTTGACTTCATGCTCTTTGCCTCTAATCACGTGGGTTATCTCCATCTCGTGGTCATCAATCGCGGCGGAAAAATTGTAGAGGGGCCAGACCGAGTAGCGTTTTCCAGTCCGTGGATGCGGTTTCATCACTGAACGTAGTGCTGGCCAATCCCGCACAGCTGGATTAGGGTGCTTTATATCGGTTTTGATGCGTACCACGGCCTCACCCTTAACTAAATCTCCCGCCAACATTCGCTTCCAACGGTCCAGATGTTTCTCCGCCAGAAGCGTGCGGCACGGACAAGCTTCTTTACGATCCCGGAGCTCGCGAAATCGCTCCACTCTACACATGCACACGTATGCCTTACCGTCCTTGATGAGCCGCTCCGCATAATTGTAGTACAACTCAAGACGGTCGGACTGTGCGTACTCTTCGTCCCAGCTGAGACCAATCCACCGTAAATCACGCTTTATCAATTCGTACATCTCAAGCAATGTGTTCTCAGGGTTGGTGTCTTCGAAACGGAGGACAAACTTGCCCTTATAGCGGCGGGCATACTCATGACTCAAAAGGGCGGTTCTAACGTGTCCCAAGTGTAGTGGACCATTAGGATTTGGGGCAAAACGAGTTATGATCATGGAGTATTTATCAAGATTCGGTAAATCGGGGAGAGCGCGCCGCTCCTCCGACTTTGGTCGTTCTACACGCCCAACCTTTCGCAATTGGAAAAGTTGCTCCTCGTGAGACCAAGCATTGACCTCAGCGATGACCTGCTCCACGATTTCTGAGAGCTCCTTTATTTTTGACCGCCACCCGGGCAGCTCCGCCACAAGTTTTCCTAACACGGCCTTAGCATTGGATTGCCCCTTGTGTTCGGTGGCATTGGTTAGGGCCCATCGTAGCGCTTCTCTGCGGACATCTTCCAACTGGTTGCCTCCTAGTATATCATCGGAAATATGACAACATAAACTTGAACTTGGAAAAGTTTTCGGCATCGAGGCTAAAATTCTCTCTCGACCACAAAATCTGCCAGCGCGAATAATATTTCCTTCGCCTTTGATTCAGGTATGGGGGCTAACTTTGATTTCGCATCTGCAACGAGCTTTCTGGCCTGTTCAGCAACATGGTCAATTGCGTCGGATTTCTTCAACACCTCAAGAGCAGCCTCGATATCTTGTTTTGATGCGTCGCGCTTCCCAAGTACCTGAAGGAGGGTAGCTTTGTCTTCCTCTGACGCTGTTGAAAGGGCTTTAATCATGACCAACGTCCGTTTGCCTTCTCGAATGTCGCTCCCAATCGGTTTGCCAAACTTCTTCGGATTGCCCACAACACCAAGTACATCATCCTGTATCTGAAAAGCAACGCCTATCAAACGTCCGTAGCTAGTCAGTGCTTCGACTTGCTTTGGATTTCCTCTGCCTAGTAATGCTCCGACCTTCGCCGATGCTTCCGTCAACGCTCCAGTTTTCCCACTCACCATGCCCAGGTACTCTTCCTCACTAACGTTACTCCTGTCCTCAAACACCATATCTAAGGCCTGACCCTGACAAAGCTCAAAGCTCGCCTTGCTTAGCGTGTCGAATAGCCTTACCACACGCTCACTTTCCAGCTTGAGCCTACGAGCATTCGCCGCAACCGCCTCAAACACTTTGGCGAAAAGGGCATCTCCCGCTATTATCGCTATGGATTCTCCCCACAACTTGTGTACGGTCTTCACATTCCGCCTGAACTCGTCCCGATCCATAATATCGTCATGAATGAGGGTGAAATTGTGAAGCAATTCAAGTGCCGCGGCAGTTTCTATAGCATCCTCTGGTTTCCCCCCCACAGCCTCGCATGCTGTGAGTGCTATACACGGGCGAAGTCTCTTCCCTCCTGCCTCAATTAAATGTCGTGTTGCCTTCGCTAGGACCTCTGGCTCGAACCCGGGAGGGACCCAGCGATTCATCTCACGCTCAACCAAACGAGCACGTTCCTCCAAATATCTCAAAACGTCCATCTTACCCACCAAGTCTTAGGGAGGTACCGTTTCGGAGATGATGGAGATGCTCGCTAGAATAGCCGAGCTCTTTACCTAGTTCAAACATGAGTTTAATCTTGTCCGATGTACCGTGGCAGGGGATAAGGTGCTCCGGTCGCACGAGCTCGATGAACTCGGCGGTGCCGACTTTCCCAGCGTGGCCAGATGCATGGACATCCCGATAAATGCGGGCCCCTTGAGCGCGGAGTTTTGTCTCGAGAAGCTTTCGGTTTGATTCGTTGATGGGGTTCGGAATGACGCTTGCAGAGAAGATGACCTCATCCCCCCTACGTACTTTCACCGGGAGTTGACCGTTAGCTATGCGGGAGAGCACGGAGTTTGGTTCGCCCTGGTGCCCAGTGCAAATCAACACGAAATCCTCCTTTGAGTGCTGCACTCCTCGGAGCAGGTTGTGCACTGCATTAGGCCGTCCATGGATCCGCAAGTCTTGTGGAAAGTTCACTAACCCTACATCGACCGCAGCTGTGCAGTAGTTGCGGAGCGAGCGCCCAACCAAGACCGGGGTGCGTCCCATCTCAAACGACAAATCGATTATGGACTTCAACCTGACGATGTGGGATGAAAACGTGGTTGCGAGGACTAACCCTCCACCAGCACTTGCTTCTTTCATGACCTCTCTTAGCTTGTTTTTAATATGTGCTTCAGAAGGAGTCGGCTCTGGATTGTCCACCCTTACTGCCCCGACCATGGCTGCGAGCAGATTTTCCTTTGGTAGCCGCTTCAGCCTCCCGCGGTCCGTCTTGTACCCAAGGAGTGGCTCTTCATCAAGCTTGAAATCGCTGGCGCACAGGACCGACTCGTCTCCATTGCTCACCAAAGGCAAAGTTGTGTGGAGGATGCTGTGTGTGGCGGGAATGAACTCAATTTCGATGCCGTCCACCTTTACAGTATCCCCTGGCATTACAGTTCTAAATTCGTTTTTTATTTTGAAACAACGCTCCTCGCGCAAGAGTCTCTTAGTGAGTTCGATGGTAAAGGGCGTGCCATAAATAGGGGCATTGTAAGCGTGGGCCAGCTTACCCACCGCGCCTATGTGGTCCAAATGACCGTGGGTGAGCACTATCGCCCTGACATTTCGACCGCGGATAATAGTGTCGTCAGGGATACCGTTGATGTTTATGAGTTCTTCGCGGCTCATGGTCCCTATATTCGCATCTTCAAACGCCATGATGCTGTCGAGCCTAATCCCCATATCCACAAGAATGTACTTGCCATCAAAACCCAACGCAGTCATGTTTTTGCCTACTTCGCCAAGGCCTCCAACTGGGAGTATTTCCACCGTCATGATTTCTGTGCTCTCTTGAGTCTGTCTGGATTTATGCCGCGAGCAAGCAACCGTTCTCGAGTCTTGCCCGTGATCATAACTGGCGCCTTTTGTAGGTTCCCGACACTCTTACATCCTGTCAAAAACATTGCGGCCTTTAGCTCGGCCATGAAATCATTGAGAAACTCGACTACTGCTTTTTCACCTAAAGAGGCGACGCGGAGAGCAGGTAATGCCACGCCTATGAGATCTGCCCCCAACGCCAATGCTTTCGCCGCATCTAGGCCAGAGCGTATCCCTCCGCTGGATATGACTGGTACTCTGACTGCTGTTGCCACCTCCGCAGTACACACGGCCGTTGGTATGCCCCAGTCCCAGAAGGTACTACCTAACCGAAAACGCTTCTTTGCCCTCAACATCTCGACCCCTGCCCAAGAGGTGCCACCTGCCCCGCTGACGTCTATAGCAGCTGCACCTGCTCGAACTAGTCTCTTCGCAACTTCTGCGCTCACTCCGCTGCCTGTCTCTTTGGCTATCACTGGTACATCCAGCCCTCTGCAAATCTCTGAAAACTTGGCTAAACCACCACGATACTTGGGCTCACCTT
>JAUWXD010000070.1 GCA_030616505.1 Hadesarchaea archaeon | reverse complement strand
GCTATTCCCGCTTTCCAAGATGAACTCAACGAGGACTACGCGTGCGAGTTCCTGAGCTTTACCCTAACCCAGACCGACAGCCGGGTGAGGGTGACTGTGCACGATGATTACGCGGGCAGGGCGATAGCTGCGGAGAACGAAGGTTGATAACGTTTTGTCCCACGATATGTATCCTCCACCATACAATTATCGCCAACTATAAATGAGACGCACGAGGAAATTGGTGAGGGATGGAGTGATGTCCAAACAAGAGATAATGCAGACTGTGAAGAAAGAAGGGATAAAGTTCATTCAGATGCAGTTCATGGACATCCTCGGCACGGTCAAAAACGTCACGATCCCGACCACCAAGCTCGAGAAAGCTCTTGATGAGGGGATTTTCTTCGACGGCTCTTCTGTGCTGGGCTATGCAACAATCGAAGAGTCCGACATGCGCCTGATGCCGGACTTGGGCACGTTCGTAGCGGTTCCGTGGCATGAGGACAGCACAAAAACAGCCCGCATCGTGTGCGACGTTTATGATCACGAGGGCAAGCGTTTCGATGGCGATCCACGAGCGGCACTGCACAAGCAGATGGAACGCGCCAAGAAAAAGGGGTGGATTTTCAACACGGCCCCAGAGTACGAGTTCTTCCTCCTTATGCCGGACGAGAAGGGCGACCCCACGACAAAGCCCTCCGACTACGGTGGCTACTTTGACCTGATGCGCGATCGCGGAGACAACGTGCGAAAAGAAATAGTGAATTACCTCAACTCAATGGGCTTCGACGTCGAGGCTTCCCATCACGAGGTCGCTCCCGGACAGCACGAGATAGACCTGATGTATGCGGATGCGATGACGTCAGCCGACCGCGTAGCGATGATGAAGTACGTCACGAAGACCATAGCACACAAGCACGGGTTATACGCGACCTTCATGCCAAAACCGATTTTCGGCGCTAACGGCTCCGGCATGCACGTCAACCAGTCGCTGATGACTCCTCAAGGCAAGAGCGCTTTCCACGACCCGAAGGGATCTTACAAGCTCGGCAAGAACGCGCTCTACTTCATCGGAGGTTTGATAAAGTACGCGAAGGAGACCTGTGCCATCTTGGCGTCCTCGGTCAACTCCTACAAGCGCTTGGTGCCTGGATATGAGGCACCGGTCTACATCTCTTGGGCGAACCGCAACCGAAGCGCTTTCATCCGAGTGCCGGCAGGACGGGAGACGCGAACGAGAATCGAGCTTCGTAACCCGGATCCAGCAGGAAACCCGTACATGCAGTTCACGGTGATGCTCGCGGCGGGGCTGAAGGGAATCGAGGACAAGATCGAGCCTCCGGAGCCGGTGGAGAAAGACATCTACCGAATGAGCGTGGAGGAGCGCAAATCGTTGGGCATAGAATCCGTCCCGGATAACCTCGGCCAGGCGCTCGACTACATGCGACAGAGCAGCATGGTCAAGGAGGCTCTCGGGGAGCACCTCTTCGATCACTTCATGTTCATCAAGGGTCGCGAGTGGAACGAGTACAAGTCGCAGGTCTTCGATTGGGAGATTCAGAACCTGCTGCCCTCACTCTAGTTATCGTTTCGACTAAAGGTGCGAGGATTCGACCACACGGTTACTCTGCGGCGGTTCGGTTTCCCTGCCGCGCTTTTCATCGCGAAGTCTTTTTCCGGCCACTCGGCTTCAGCGCACACTTCCACGCGCCCTATCCACGGCATTCCCCAGCCGCGCCGGGTTTTTCCGAAGCTCTCCCTCACCCTTGAGCGAAGGTTCAGCCTTATTTGCCAGCTTCATCCCCGCAATTAGTGGTTCTGGAACTCTAATGTAATAAAGTTTTTCCAAAAAATAATCAAAAAATTTGTTCGTCTATGCCCTTATGTGAGCACTTTATATCTCGATTCTGGAAATTCGGCGCCCGGTCCAAAGTTTCAACGAATTCTTTTCTACTTTTAGGTCGACTCCTAATCTCCGTGACAAAAATTTTGCGTCTTTTTCCGCTCTAGTTGGGTTGAACCAGAACCTGATCCATCCGTTCTTGTCCGTTACTATCCTGTTCTTCCTGTCCACAAGGATGTGTCCGATTGTCTTTCCAAGTTCACTACCAACAGTTTGTTTTCTCGGGAACAACTCTCCAATATGCTGCAGCTTTTGCTGTTTTTGTTTCGCTAACTCAAATTTCTTCATAGACATTTGGTCAGCCCAAAGGGGCATTGCATGTCCCGTGGTAGTATATATAAAGCCAAATCTCTCTTAAGGTTTTCGTCTGGTCAGCCCCGTATATAAATAGCCGAGGAAAAAGTGTTCACGGTTGGACACTTATGGCTAAATTTGAAGAAGAGTGGGGATTCAAAGAAGAGATGAAACCTAAAGAAAAGAAAAAATCCACAAAAAAAGTAAGAGGAATCAAAGAGAAGGAGAAAAGTAAAGTAACAGATACATTTCTCGCCGGCGGGGCGCTGATGGCGGTCAGCCTGTGCTTCATTTTCTTTTCAACCAGCATGAGATTGTCATTGGGTGGAGGGTCAGAGCCCAACGTATCGTCGTCGCAAAACGAGATGATCACTATTGTTATGGTCTTGGGGTACGCTTTGTTTGCCATAGCAGTAATGGCTCTTTTGAAAGCGGCGCTCAAGCTACGCGAGTATAAATCCGGACTTGCGAAGGAAGCGGCGGGGTTACCTGACTGGAAGGAAGACCAGGACTGGGATGTAGACTGAAATAATATTTTATCCTCGAATGGCCTAATCACACGAGAGGCATGTCGAGGTTTCTCCGCGTAATGGCGTTGAGTCAGGCCAAAACAAAGCTCGAGGAAAACTGGCGCCCCAGACCTCGTACTGTTAACGTTTCACTTGATGATGCTCAAGGACGCGTGCTGGCAGGGGACATAGTTTCAAAAATAGATGTCCCGTCTTTCGACCGCGCTGCTTACGATGGCTATGCCGTCCACGCATCCGACACGTTCGGTGCAGAGGAGGACGCACCCGTAGGACTAAAACTCGTTGGATGTCTCAGGGCAGGGACTTGGCCAAAGAAACGACTGCGGAAGGGCGAGTGCATCGAGATTTCGACGGGCGCGCCGATGCCGAGTGGTTCGGATGCAGTGGCAATGGTCGAGCACTCTGTGGCAAAGGGGAAGAAGGTTTTTGTGTACCGCGCCGTGGCTCCCAGTGAAAACATCTCCGAGCGCGGTTCGGACATCAAGAGGGGACAGCAGGTAGCTCGAGCGGGAGAGTTGATCACGCATGTAATACTAGGGGTGTTGGCGGCAATCGGGACCAAGCAAGTTCGAGTTCTCTCCAGGCCGAAAGTCGCAATCATCTCGAGCGGGGCTGAGTTGGTCAGACCAGGCGCGCGGCTGAGTCCGGGCAAGATCCACGACGTCAACGGTCCCGCGCTCTGTGGTGCTGTCAGCTCGTGCGGCGCCGAACCCGTGTACTTGGGCATTGTTCCAGACCTAGCATCAGAAATCAGGAAATTCGTTCGAAGAGGATTGAAGGAGTGCGATGCCGTTTTGATTTCGGGCGGGTCATCCGCAGGGGCAGGCGACATTATT
>JAUWXD010000026.1 GCA_030616505.1 Hadesarchaea archaeon | reverse complement strand
GGGTGGCGCGCGCGGGCAGAAATAGATCAGCGGACACTCATTGGGTTGTTGCTCGGGAAAGAGGGAGGAGAAAAACCCGTCGAGAATAAGGTCGAGCCAAAAGTTGAAACTGAAAAGAAAGAAAAAACGGAAGAAAAACTTTAAACGGTTTCAAATCTTTTCTTTAGTTGAGGATAAAATGAAAAAAAATGAATGTCATGAAGGAGAAATGCCGCCAGGGTTGGCTTCAAGAGTTGCAGTTTCAATCGTAGTAGGTGTTGGCTGGCTGATCTTCCTTATAGTGTTCCTGTGGTTTTACGCTGGAGACTTTGGTATTTCCAAGAGTTTGGCCATATTCATAATATCGGTTCTCGTCGTGGGCGGGATACTCGGTCCAATATGGGCCCACTGGGGAATCAAATATGGTCACGCTTGGGAGAAGAAAACGAAAACGAGAATGACAAAAAGGAAAAGAAAGAGATAACGTTTTTACAACTGACCGATTGTCATCTGGCTACGTCCACTTGAAACGCCTGAATAATGACTCTCGCTCCTTTCGAAGCAAAAGTTCCAAAAACTTGTTTGTCATCTTATGTTCCCTGACCAATATATCCTTGGCTCCATCAGGCGTGATTCCCTTACCAACCAATACTAGAGCTGCTAACTTTCCGTATTGGTTGATGAGCTTAGAACTCTCTTCTATCTCTCGCCAAATCGAACTTTTTCTTCCCCGTTCTAAGAGTCCTATTGCTCTCTGAACCTCCTCAGCCGATTCTTCCACTATCCCCAGCATCGTTGATTCACATTGCGGACACTTGGGTTTTTCATCGACCTCGTGGAGATGGAGTTCCTCTACATACTCCTTGCACTTGGTGCACGCGAAAGTTCTGGCCTCGCTGAGCAGTCGCGCTTTGGTCGAAGCTATCGCCAGCAACCTGAGGCGCTCAGGCATCACTGGTTCGAGAGCGCGATAGCGCTGGTGCCATGCCGAGCTTGACACAGGAGTTGGTTCTGTTTGTCCACCCAATGAGACCACTTCAATCTCGCCGCTTCGAATGCGTTCCAACACCTCGAGCGCACGCTTTGGGTCTAGGTCTTTGCGCACGACTTCCTTAAACGCCTCCTCGAACGCCGGAGTACCTTTTAGTGCATGCATGAGCTTGTCCAGGACTGAACTAGTGAGTTCGGCTCCACGTTCGAGAACGCCCATTCGCCGAGCCACTTGGGCCAATCTCCGTCGGAAGAAACGGCTCTGCTCGATGATTTCTCGCAAATCCCGCTGGAGGTTTGTGCTGAGCCCTCCTTTGAGGATTTCAATCACCTTTTCAGGCTCAAGCGTTTCCGAGCGGAGCAGAATCCGGTAAGGGTCCACGGAGGTCGCGGTTGTCTCCCCGAGTTCGACAGAAGCTTTGTGGGCCAGTAGTCGCGCGAGTGTTCGGTTGGTGAGCGTCCCGAAGCAGGCGTTGACAACACATACCTCCTTCACCTGCTCCACCGTCACCCGTCGATCGGTGGGCAAGGACAAACCTGCTCTGTATTGCTTGTGGGCATCGGCGAGCGCGAGTTCCATTGTGTCAGATGCGACGCCGTACCGCACTGCGAGCTCAGCAGCGACATCGTCGAATTTTTTGTTTTCACGAGAAAGCTCCTCAAGCCGTGCTCTGAGTTTCCCCACTTCTTGGGCTACTGAGTAGGGTACAGGGATCTCCTCCCCTATCCAAGTCGGAATCGCTCCGAGAGGGTCCTTATCAGACTTTACGTATACTTTGTCCTTGAAGACCTGCATAATTCTCCAGGGCTCTCCGCCGATTACAAATTTCACACCGGGTTCTCCATACTCAGCTACGAACGACTCATCCAGGATTCCAATTGGTTGATTTCGTTCATCGTCCACCACAAGGTACTGCCTGGCGTCAGGGATCATAGAGAGGTTACCGAAGTAGTAGTCGAAAACTCGTTCTGTTGATCTAGGGCGCGAGAATTCTTGTCCATCTTCAGACATCCACAGCAGCCGTCGCTCTAAGCTTTGCGCGAACCCGAGCACTTTGAGCAGGTCATCCTTGGTTAGGTCTCTGAACGGATAGGCACGCTTGAATATCTCGTATGCTTCATCGACACTACCCCTGCGCCTCGCTGTGAGCATCGATACAAGTGCGTGCAGTAGCACATCTAGGGGCTTTTCAGTCACCGAAACCGGCTCAAGTTCTCGCCGATATGAGCGTGCCGTGATAACGATAGACTCGAGGGCATCATCTGGGTCTTGGACGACTATCACCCCCTTTGACACCTCACCTATACGATGGCCGCTACGTCCGACTCTCTGGAGCAGTCGTGTAGCCTGGCGTGGTGAATTGTACTGGACCACTAGGTCAATGCGTCCTATATCCAATCCGAGCTCCATCGACGAAGTGCAGATTAAGCTCTTGAGTTCCCCCCGTTTCAGCCCCTGTTCGGCCTTCAGGCGCGTGAAACTAGAAAGCGAGCCGTGGTGAACACTCAGAGGGAAGTGGATATCCCAGAGACGGAAGCGACGGGCCAATATTTCCGCGGTGGAACGCGTGTTCGTAAAAATCAACGTAGAGTCATGGTCCTCGATGTGTTTTCGCATCACCCGTAACCTAGCCGCGACTGGAGGATATGTGTAGAGTTTGCTCGCGAGTCTCACATCGCCTTTGGTTGCTTCGGGATATACGACATCAAGCTTTAACTCACGCGCAACGCTGACATCAACGATTTCACACTGTCTTTCAGCTCCAACCAAAAACCGCGCGACCTCTTGTGGAGACCCTATAGTGGCAGAGAGCCCAATCCGCTGGAACTCGCTACCCTTGAGTTCCCGAAGTCGCTCGAGAGATAATGAAAGCTGCGCCCCGCGCTTGTTGTCCGCGAGTTCGTGGATTTCATCGACGATTACCCACCGCACGCTTCGGAGATGCTCGCTCAACCTTCGCCCTAGCAAGAATATCTGGAGCGTTTCCGGCGTAGTAATCATAATGTCCGGAGGGCTTAATGACTGAGCTCTCCGGTCGCGTGTCGCTGTATCTCCGTGACGAACAGAAATCCGCAAGTCTAGGGCGCGGCACCACTGCTCTAGGCGCCCGAGCATATCACGGTTGAGGGCCCTGAGTGGGGTGATATAAATAACTTTGATTCCGCGCTCACGCGTCTGGGAGAGCAGGAGCTGGTGAAGTACTGGTAAAAATGCGCTTTCGGTCTTTCCAGTTCCAGAAGGAGCTATCAGTAGCACATTTTTGCCTTCTAGAATCTTTGGAATCGATTTCTGCTGTGGCAATGTTGGTTCGGTGAGCCCTCGCTCGGTCAACAACTTGCGAATCGGCCTAGCCAGCGCATCGAACACATTAGTTTTTTCTGACATTTCCATGTTACCGCCAGTATTTGATCTCGAACCCAGAGAACTCGCCCTGATATTTTTCCCATTTCACATCCACGTCGCCCACATTAGCGCCCGGAGGTCCGCGATGACAAAACTTTACCATCTCCTCGACCTTCTCGTGCTCACCCTCGAACACTGCCTCGATTTTACTGCTACTCAAGTTTCGTATCCATCCAGTCACTCCGAGTTGCTGAGCCAGCTTCTGGGTACTATATCTAAAGAAAACGCCAGTCACATAACCGCCGATTTGCACGTGGGCCCGAGCTTTCATGAGATCGACCAATAACTCCATTGTGCGCTCAGGCAAAATATTTTTTCTTTATAAACATCCCCCGCTCAAAACCTCAGCGGAATAAGAGTGAAGAAAGTTTTTGTGATTTTGGCATGTGGCATCGTGGTCTTAGTCTGCGCCGCTCTCATTTTAGGGTATTCATCATCATCTCCAGCCCAGCGGCAAGGTCAGCCCAATATCGAACGGATAGTGGTTGTGGACTATGTAGTCGATGGCGACACCATCAACCTCCAAGGTGGTGGGAAGGTCAGGTTGGTCGGGATTGACACTCCTGAGATTCACCCACAGGAAGAGCCCGGAGGGAGAGAGGCGAAGGAGTTCGTCGAGAATTTTTGTCCTCCCGGAACAGAAATCGGCTTGGATGTGGATGATCTGGACCCTAGAGACCACTACGGCAGAATCATTGCAGTTGTTTATGTGGAAGTCGATGGGTCTTGGATGAACTTGAACACAGAGATTTTGCAAAGAGGGCATGCTGAAATAATGTTCATCCCACCTTCCGAGTTCAACCCGTACAAGTGGATAAGTTGATTATCGCGTTGTCCACTGCTCAGCATCACATTATATTGGCTAAAACACCAGCCAAGAACGCGAGCAGCCCCAATCCCATCCCTATTTTACACGCAAGCGATGCCCGGCTCGCGACTTCAGGCTTCTGGCTTCGTGCAATTATTGCAGCCGCAGCGATGAAAGCAGCGATTGAGAGCCCTACGGGGGCAAGGTATGTCCAACCGAATATCCCCAGCAGATACGGGAGTGGCGAGATGATTATCGCGGTGCCAATAAATCCGATGGCTAACACCGCTGCTTTTCCCGAGCCGTGACGAAGCGGGAACGTCTTGAACCTGAGTTTCCGATCCCCTCGCATGTCTTCAATTCCTTTGATCAACTCACGTCCGACTGTGGAGAGCGCCGACATTAGCACTAGAATGAGAAGCCCACTAGGAATCAGGGGCCCCACCCGCAGATAAGCAGTCGCAAGTCCTCCGAAAAGGAATGTCGAGCCTACCAAGTAGCCTATTGTCAGGTTGCCAGAAAGTCCCACGCGCTTCAGCTTTGCAGCGTATACTACCAACATCAGTGCGTTCAACTCGGCCAGCAGCAAGCAGTATGGGTTCAGGAACACGGTCAATGAAATTCCGATTGCAAAAAACACGAGCGCAAGCACCAATGCTTTACGAGGAGTTATCTTACCTGAAGGAATTGGACGATCGGGACGATTTATCTTGTCTATTTTTCGATCGAAGTAGTCATTTATCGCGTTCCCACCAGCTGCGACAAGCGCTGCTGCACCGAAGGCCAAGAGGAGGACGAGTCCAGATACATTCAAACCAACCGTGACCGCTACCCCGATGAGAACAGCCACTCCTGTGAACATGCAGTTGAGTGGTCTGGCGAGCTCGAGGGCAGGTGGCAGGCGCATTTTTTCACCCTTTAACTTTGACCTCTACCTCGAAGCGGCTTAAATAATCCCTGTGACTTTTGCTAGTTGCTCGGCCGCACGCGGTTTTAGGCCATTCTTTAAAATGGTGTAACGCTCGGGCCTTATGCGATGCGCGATAGTGAGAGCTTTTATTATGTGTTTGGGTTGGATACCAAGTTCTTTTGCAGTTGTTGGGGCTTTCATCGTTTGAAGCGCCCCTTTCATCGCCTGCCAGTTCTCTCCGTGCAGGCATGCCATCATGATTGCGCCTACTCCGCACTGTTCACCGTGGAGGGCTGGCTTTGGAGCGACAATATTCAAAGCATGGCTGAAGAGATGTTCCGCCCCGCTCGCTGGCCGACTGCTTCCCGCTATGGCCATCGCCACGCTGCTAGATATAAGAGCTTTCACAACTTTCCGCACGCTCTCCTCTGTGTGGCGGCTGATGGTTTCCGCGTTTTCCATCACAATCTGGGCGCTCACTAGCGATAGGGTCGCAGCATACTCGCTATAGGGCTCTCCACGAAGGCGGCGCGCCAGATTCCAGTCTCTGACGGCAGTGAAATTTGCAACCAAGTCTCCACAGCCTGCTGCTAGCAGACGATGGGGCGCGTGTTTGATGATGAGGGTGTCGGCAACGATTGCGATGGGGGCGTGGGTCTCGATCGATGTAGGTTTCCGTCCCCCCCGAATTGACGCCCTGGACGAGGCAATTCCATCGTGAGACGCTGCGGTTGGCACCGATATGAATGGTTTGCTTTCTTGGAAGGACGCTAGTTTTGCGACATCGATG
>JAUWXD010000057.1 GCA_030616505.1 Hadesarchaea archaeon | reverse complement strand
TGAAAAAACCTCACCTCTTCCCCCCCCACAACGTGATATCTCACCTTGTTTACAGCGTCGTGGGCAGCGATGTCGACACAACTATCGTCGACGGAAAGATTTTGATGCAGGAGCGGAAGGTCTTAACACTCGATGAGGATAAAGTTTTGAAGGAAGTGCAGAAAAGTTCTGATGACTTGCTCGCTAGAAGGGAGGATAGAAAATGAAGCTCAATATAGCTGCCCTCGCGCCGAAGGGGAAGAATAGGATCGAATGGGTCGAACGCCACATGCCAGTTCTGATGGCGATTCGCAATGAAATGTCGAAGAAAAAACCGTTGAAAGGTTTGAGGGTGGGAATGGCGCTACACGTAGAGGCGAAGACGGCTGCATTGGTAAGAACATTGATCGTAGGAGGTGCCGAAGTCGCTATCTCAGGGTGCAATCCCCTCTCGACGAAGGATGAGGTCGTCGCGGCTCTGATGAAAGATGGAATAAATGTGTACGCGTGGCGCGGACAGAGCGAGAAGGATTATTACGATAACATAAATCGTGTCCTTGACCACCGTCCGGACATCCTGATCGACGACGGAGCAGATTTAATCTCGATAGTCCATGCCAAGCGTTCCAATCTAATTCAAAAAATCCGTGGAGCGTGCGAGGAAACGACCACAGGGGTGAACCGGTTGCGTGCAATGGCGGCCGATGGGAAATTAAAGTTCCCAGTCATTGCGGTTAACGACTCGCCCGCTAAGCGTCTCTTCGATAACCGCTTCGGGACGGCCGAGTCGACCCTTCAGGGAATCATGACGGCCACTAACACGTTGATAGCGGGCAAGAACGTGGTCGTGGTGGGCTACGGTTTCGTCGGACGCGGCATAGCCTCGCGAGCCAAGGGACTTGGTGCGATCGTAACGGTGGTCGAGACCGATTCGATCAGGGCACTCGAGGCGACTATGGATGGTTTCAGAGTCGCGAGGATGTCTGAGGCTGCACGCATTGGTGATATTTTTATAACCACGACTGGGAGCATCAGCGTCATTCGGAAGGAGCACATGGGTCGGATGAAAGATGGCGCAATCCTATGCAATTCAGGGCACTTCAACGTGGAAATAGACATCCCAGCGCTCTCCAAACTTTCTGTGAAAAAACGTGAAATATTGGACGATGTGGAGGAGTTCCAGCTCAAAAATGGAAAACGGATTTACCTGCTCGCCGAAGGACGCCTTGTCAACCTCGCCGGAAAACGCTCGCTCGGGCATCCGATGGAAATAATGGACATGAGCTTCGCCCTACAAGCACTGAGCGTTGGCTACCTTGCAAAAAGTGGTAAGGGTCTCAAGCCAAAAGTTCACGATGTGCCACCAAAAATTGACCGAAAAGTAGCCGAGTTGAAACTAAAATCGCTTGGAATCGGGCTGGAGAAACCCACCCCAGAACAAATCAAATACGCTAAATCTTGGCTTGTTGGCACTTGATTACGTGGCAACCCTGAACCTTAGGAGTGCTGCCAGCCCCTTGAACGCTATCTGAAGCTGCTTTCCTTCCTCAGTCTCTGTAGATATGAACTCAACCTTCGTGTTGAATTTCTCGGTAAGTTCGAGTAGTTCTTGGGCCACATCCTAGCTCTCTACAAGGGACAGCCTCAGCTCGCCGCACTTTGGACATTTTCGTCCAGCTAGTTGCTTTTCATAAAATTCAGGTTTGTCCACTATTTCTGTCAGTTCGTGCTTGCACGCTTGGCACCTCGCAACCGCTCTGTGCTTCCGGAAACCCTCAGAAACCAGCAACAGCTCCACCGCCCCTTGCTCGATCGCTCGTATTATGTCCCTCTCACCGTAAGCCACAAGCCCCTTTCCAGCGACCAGCTCCTCCATGAAGCGCTGCACGAGCGATTTCTCCTTGAGGATATCCAGATTTGCGAGGATGTCCCCAGCCTTGCTGACGAGTTCTTTTATTCCCTGTTCGTCGGTGTAGCCTGTGTCCAAAACCCCTGCGATTTTCTTATTCACCTCATCATGCAAGAGTCCGCTCGCTAGAAAATCTTCTTTCGTGGGGCCGGGACCCCCTACGATAATCGCTTTCAAGTCAGGTACCTGGGGAAATATCGTGTTAGCCGCCGCCGCGACTCGTTTGGAATACTCGTGCGCTGCGATTTCCCGCAGACGCTCGAATCGCTTAGCCGACTGCCCTCCTTTACTATGTTTCCCAGGGACTGCCGACGTGAGTTTTTTGACTATCCCAACATGCTTGCCGCGCAGGGTTGCAAAGGTGGCCTCCCGCCTGTCCATAACGAGTAGCCCCACACTCTCCTTCACGTAAAACATGTCCCACAGCGGGTCGAGCACAAACTCTTGGTCGCACCTGTACATTCGAATTGTAATCGGCTCTGGAGGTTCAATCCAATATAACTGGATATCTGAGATGTCGTCTCTTCCCGCGACGTTTCCGCAAAAGATTGCCATTCCGTGGGAGGGTGGACGCCGGTGGGTTTCAGTGTAGGTCCGGAGGAATTGGATGATTCGTTCGAGTGCGCCTGTGACGTTTTTGCGCGTAGTCTTGGATTTGATATTTGAAGCGGTCCCCTGTTCATCTCGGAGCTGCTGCATGACTTTGGCGAGCTCGAAATCTGGAGATATGTAGACCGTGACAAGCTCGGTGCCCCGGCCACGTTTGCCTTCCAAATCTTCGAGCATCCGCCTGAACCGATAACGCGTTTTGCTATCTGCGGGCATATTCATCACGGACATACTTTTGACAGAGAATGTTAATAATATGATGCCGAGTTTTATGTGGTGTCTCAAATGCAGGTCACGCTATGTTTGGGCGGTTCGGTCCTAGCCCCACAGAAACTAGACGTTGAACGCATCAAGGAAGTCGCTCAAACTGTGCACGCTCTCAAGTCCCAAAAGTATGATATCCTTATCGTGGTGGGTGGTGGAATGCCGGCCAGAGAGTACATCGGGGCGGCAAAAAAGACCGGGGCATCAAGCGTCAAACTCGATAAAATCGGCATAGATGTAACTCGCCTCCACGCCCGTATGCTGATTTCTGCTCTTGGCGATATCGCTGAGCCAGACCCGGTAACGACTGTTGAGGTAGCGACGCGGATAGCGTTAAAAAACAAAGTACCTGTGATGGGTGGCACGACCCCCGGGCAGACAACAGATGCTGTGGCCGCAATGTTGGCCAATGTCAGCAGATCCGAGTTGTTGATTTTCTTCTCCGATGTAGGTGGTGTTTATACGGCTGACCCCAAGCAAGATTCCACGGCAAAAAAAATCGAGAAGATGGATACAAGAGAACTCGGAAAACGTTTTGGCGCGGTTAAAACCGAGCCTGGGATGAGGACTATAATAGACCCTGTCGCCGTCAAAATCATCGAGCGGTCCAAAATCAAGACACTGGTGCTTGGCGCGCACGAGATAAAACGCCTGCCAGAGATTTTAAGAGGCGCAAATCATAGTGGAACAACGATAATCACGGTGAGCGAATGATCGAAGACCATAAGCACTGCATAGTCTGCGGAAAGGCAACGGGAGCGGAGACGTTCTTCTGCTCGCCTTCGTGCGAAGAACTTTTCAAAAATCAGCGAAAGCGCATGGCCCGCTCGAGAATGCTCATGCTCGCGTTGTTCATCGGCATGTTCGTTGTGGTCATGGTGATATCGACGCTTGGCTCATGATAGCGAAATCAGAATTGTGAGCGCTGGGTCGGCAATATCTATAACTTCTACTTTACGGCCGGCACTCTTGGTTTCTTTTACAACCTTCACTTCATCGGGTGATAGCTGAAAGCGCTTTCCGGCTTCCTTTATGGTTATCTTACCTTTCGCCAGTTGTTTTGCGATGTCCTCTAGGTTTGCCTTACGCAACGCCTCCGCCACAATCTTCACGTTGTTGTGCAAGCGTGGACCGAGTTTGGCGAAGTCTGGTTCAACAGACAACACACGCTCCACCATTTTGGGCTTACGACTCGTTATCTTGACTTCCTTTGCCCGCACCGTGCCTGCGATATCCGGGGATACTGACTTCAGCTGCTCCGCAACCTCTGCGCCAGGAGCGTAAATCTCCACCTTCGGCAACTCCCGACTC
>JAUWXD010000024.1 GCA_030616505.1 Hadesarchaea archaeon | reverse complement strand
GGGGCGTCAACTTAATCAAGCCATTTTAGAAGGCCATCAGATATGCTGAAGGGCTTCAAGCTGATGATCACAAGCCTGACGTTGAACATGTTGTTTGACACCTCGTGGCGGTACGCGAGCGGTTTATGAGCAATGAACTCCTCACCCATCGCTTCATGAGTCAGCGGCAGCGTTGGATTATCAAAGTCAAAGATCTCCTCGATGATTCCGTCTTCGTGCTCTAGAGTTATATCCCATTGAGCCCACCAATGATCAAAACACGACCCACTATCAGACCGCCCTTTTCTCTTCGCCTTGGGCCAGCTCCGCGATTTCTCGACCAAGTCCCTTTTCCTTCAGTATCCGGCGCAGTAGCTCGGGGGCTTGCTTGATGAACTCCTCCATTACCCGCGCCGTTATCTCGTCGGCCTTGGCGGTATCGAAAGCAGCCCAGCAACGCCAGCAGAACCTCGCCGATGCTGAGTTCTCGACTTTACACCTGGGGCAAACCTTCTTTTTCAGCGGACTATCCTCGCTTTCGTCCTCGCGGGGTTTGATCCCATAATGCTCAAACAGGGTCTCGTCCACATCTCGCCCGGATAAATGCACATAGATCGAGGGCATGTCGCTATCCTTCGACCAGCCGAAAAACTCGCGCATCTGGGCCTCCTTGAACACAGTCGCCAAGTGGGTCGCTCGGGAATGTCTAAAAGTGTGTGGGCACATCGCTTTGTTTATGCCGGCCCTCTTTGCGTATTTGACCACCAAACCAAGCAAAGTCCGACGGTGGATGGGTTGATCTTTGAATTTCCTGCTGGGCCATAGGGGTGCGCCTAGCGTTTGCCCTTGGGGGTGCATACTCAGCCATAGTTGCAGATCGGGCACGGACTCAAACAGCCTGATACGTCTCTCGCCGGTTTTTCCTTGTTTCCTTCCGACCCTCATCACCGCGCCGTATTGGTCAAACTCGACATCCCGAATTTTGAGCCCCACTAGCTCGCTGGCGCGACAACCACTCTCATAGGCCACGAAAAGTAGCGCCCGATCCCGCTGGCTGCCCACCGCGTCGATGAGTTGCTTTATCTCGGCTGGCGATAGGATCTCGCGCCCGAAATTCCTCCGCCCGCGACGGGTTTTGAGCCAGTTAACGCATGGGGGATATCCGTCGCCATTTAGCTGTCCCATGTGCACCCACTTTAGGAAGCGCTTGATGCCGCACTTGTAGAGCCACGATGTCCCAAGCTTGTAATATTTGGTAATCTCTCCTGCCCAAGCCCGGATGTCCCCCTCCGTTAGCCGCTTGTAGGGCTTCTCGTAGTTCAGCGTTTTGATCGCGCCTACATAATTTTGCATAGTCGCCACGCTCGCCCCTTCGTCATCTAGGCATTGGAGGAAGTCCAGCACGGTACGGCGGCGATCTGTCGGCAGGTTCTCCAAGATTCGTTGTGTCCAAAGTTCCAATTTCTCCATAACTTCAGAGGCGGCCACTTTCAAGCTGTCTCACCTCCTTTTAGATTTTTCATTATCAGGACGCGGGGAGAATCGTCGCTTGGAGAGTCCTTGAAAACGCTCGTAAGAAGCGAACACATTATTTTGTGGATGTGCATAAATCCAAGTCGTGCTGGGCTTTGAGTGTCCCATCAGCCGCTGAATATCCTCGAACCTAACGCCGTCCTCAATCGCGTGAGTGGCGAAGGTGTGGCGAAGCACGTGTGGGGATACGTTGTACAGAGGTTTCCCATCTGCACTTGTGCCCACGACCTTTAGAACTCCCGCTCGCTTCGCGGCGTTGTGAAGTATCACTTGTATCCCTTTAGAGTTTATTTTGGATCCCTTTTTCTTACACTGCCAAGGATGCCTCGATAAAAAGAAATGATCATCAGCGTTGGGGTAGCTCCCCCGCTCCTTCAGCCATAAATCCACCAGCATACCGAGATCCTCCTTCGAGTACCTGACCCATCTCTCTTTGTTGCCCTTGCCCCTCATCACGTGAATTAAACCTTTTTCAACCTCAACATCGTTCAGCCTTAGGCTGGCTAACTCGCCCAACCTCAGCCCTGTGTAGTAAAACAAGGCGATGATCAGCTTATCCCGAATGGGCTTCGCGGCTTGGATTATTTTTATGACATCCTCCTTGGAGAGAGGATGACGCTTGAAGGGACTTGGAATCTTTGACCTGTATTCGCGGGCCTTGATCTTGTTTATATTTAGCAACGACACGTGTTCGTACCCGTGGTACTGCACCAAAAACCCGTAGAACCCCTGAACGTGGCTAAGGTATTTTCCAATCGTCCTCTCCCTCAGACCCTTTTCCGCTAGGCCGTCTGCGAAGTTCCTGACATCTCTGAAGTCCGTCTCGGCCAGTCGCTTGGACCTAAGATGGCTAAGGTATGCCCTGATGCGTCGTTCATCATTCCCGAGGTCAGTTCTCCTCGCACGGATGCTCTCCAGATATTCTTGGAGGAGCTCCTCGTTCGACCTGTTGTTGTTGTGGGACCTCAGTCGGGTGAGGGCATAATCCATTTTTTCCTTGGCGAGTTGAATCAGAATCAGTGCCGACTTTGCCTCTGTGGTTAGTCGTGCCCCGTCATTGGTCCAAGCCTCCTCGAAAGAGCACATAAGCCTGTAGGCATCCTCAATCGCTTGCGTGGCTAGGTAGTCACTCTTCATCTCCAACCCCCGAGAGCTTCCAATAGGTTCGTCCTTCCCTCTTGATTTGCTCCACCACGAAGCGATCGGCTAGGGATTCCAGACCCCTGCGAACTTGCTGAATGGTATGACCGGGAAGCCTTTCGCATACCTCGTCTGTCGAGAGCCAATGGTGCGCCTCCTCGAGTACCCTGAAGATTGCGTCGAGCAGAACCCGCGTGTTCACCCGGCTCATGCTTCGCATCGCTTCAACTTGGTTCGCGACATGCTCCAACGTGTCTAACGCTCGCTCGAGCAGATTCACGATTGCGTCTTGGCGTTCGATGACGGGCCGGAGCTCGAGGAGCCCGTGCTCATCACTTGAGCGGGCAATCGACTCATTCATGGCATCCCTTATGGCTTGGCTCAGGTTTCCGTGAAACTTCTCCTCGGCGAACCTTTCCCATAGCTCGCGGTCGCGTTTGTTTATGACTATGTGCAAGCGATCTAAGTTTGGGCTGAGCACGTCGAATCACCTCAGAGCATTTCCCCCTCCAGAGCCTCCTCTGGCACGAGCGGTCCGATTTTGGTGAAGATCCGCCAAAGTTCGCTGGGGTCTCGATCCACACCTTTCGTTTCTCCCGTGTTCCCAAAGTAGAGTTTGAGCAAACTTTCGATGCACACATGTCTTAGACCGCGGAGGTTGACCCTAGCATCATACTTGAGAAGCTTACGTCTGAGTGCGGGGAGGGTTTCACGGTCGTAAGTTATCAGGAGCGTGCCTTTCTTGCACCGCTTGATCTCGTCGACCAGCCCCGTGAGTGCCTCCTGCTCTTGGTCTCCCTCCCTGCGCACCACCTTGACCACCCGATTCGAGTTTCCATAGCACACGTGCCAGCCGACAATCTCCCCACATTGGGTTTTGATTGAAAGAAAAACCCACGGTATTCTAGTGTTGTCTGGTTCTGAGTACCAAATCTCGTCTCCAATCCTCATTATAGCCACATATGTGGTTATGTGTTTTATCTTTATATATCTTTTGCCTCTAAATACCCACTTGATTCCCAATGAACAGGTTGGGCATGGTGGTGCATCCACTTCGATGCCCAATTGTTGATCATAGTGTATTTTTGAGTGGGTAATAATTGGGCATTGCTGGAAAACTGGTGCGTTACTCATTGTTTGTGTCTCCCTCCAGCTTTGGGCATCGTTCCCAAAAGCAGCTCCCTCCGTTTGATGGATGCGTGCACCGATCGCCTCGTTTGTACTCGCAGCCCTCACGGATCTGGCTAAATCTCGTGAATCGCACGAGTAACTGGGCGGCTCGGGGCAGGTGCTCCAGCTTGGTCGCGTTCATCCTTGGCTCATCTCCGCCCTTTGCCTCAGGTCCGCCATGATGACCGCCAAACTCTTGATGAGTGCCTGATAGCTGGTGCGTGGCTTGTAGAGCAAGACGCTGCCGAAGTTAGGGATGGCCCTCGCCTCGCCCCGCTCGAGCACGGCCTCCCTACCGCTAGACACTCGCCAACCCGGACGATCTTCCTGACGTCCTTCCCTAAACGTTCGAACACGTTCTACGCTTTCAGAGAGTCTTAATATGCATTATCCAAATATTGGTACGGATATTGGTATGGCGGCTACCGAGGAGTTCAGAAGGCTGATCAATCCTGAAGAAGAAGGAGGTCAAAGACGAAGGGAGATCCTAGCCTACATAGCTCGGAATCTTGGGTGTACCAAATATGGGATAGCCAAGGGTGTTTACGGTGATCCGGAAAAATACTACGATACCGTGCAATACCACCTCAGAAAGCTTCGTGAGGTCTCGGAGAAGCTAGGAAGTACTGAGCACGGACAGTTGCTCGTAGAGGAGAGACAAGCGGACGGATCTTATGCGATAAGACTGACAGAGGGTGGGAGGAACCTGTGCTTAACCGAAGGCATCGTGATGCCCTCGAGTAGAGCGGAAGAGTTCATCGCGGGATTCAATCGCAGGCTGGACGGTAAGCTCACCCCAGCCCAATGGGAGAAATTGCGGAAACTGCTTTCGGATCCGATGATGGATGCCCTTGAGAAAATCGCTAAGAAATGGGCTGAAACGGGAGGGGTGGCCCGAGAAATCGGGCTAAAAGCATACCCCGAGCTAGCTTCGAAGATCCCAGAGGTTCAAAGCGTGCTTGAGGACAAGGTCTTAAAAGTTCTCTATCCAATCTGGTGGTACGATGCTGAGACTGGTGTGAGCACGACTACTCCCGAGATGGCGGGACTCGGCGCGGATGTGGCGTCCAGAGAAATGAGGCGAAAGTTGAAAAGAGCGTTGCCTAAACTCCTCCCTCGCTTTAAATTAGCTACGGAAAAAAGTTTTGTTACATCTCGCGTGGCCAAGGAAAGGAAGCTCACAAATCGTTTTGAAAACCTAGTGAATTTCGTTGATGAAGTGATAGCTAATGACCCACACCTCCTTAAAGTGAAAGGAAGCTGCCAGACCGAATATTTAACACTTCTACTGTTGCCGATGCGAGAGAAATTTCGACAGATAATTTTTCAGCGGATAGGAGCTTAAAACACTCTACGATCCTAGATCTGTCATCGGTCATTCCCAAAATCGTTGAAATATCAGAGACATGGTGCGGCAAAAAATGATTGCCGAAATCAGTACTGTACGAAACCAAGAGAGGATCTCCAGCTAACACCCCTCAGCAGAGAGTTGTTGGACTTGCTTTATTAATTAAATCACGAACATGTTTAATATTCTTAGCGTGCCTTTTACCACCGCCATAAAATCTAAGCCAAAAACGGCTTCGCGGTTAAGCGGAAAAACACATATACGGCTAGATGCGAACAATTTAACGATAAGCGTGGGCAGGTTGGACGTAGTCATTCCGGACGAGCTCGAGCGGGAGTTCAGGGATGAGGTTGCTAGGCGGCTCGGGATGAAGAAGGGCAACTTATCCGTGGCGGTCGAGGAAGCCATCAGGGATTGGATAGCGAAACAGCGAAAGAGGTCAAGAAAAATATGATGTTTCAAATCCGAGAAATTTTTGCGCACATTCTAAAATTATCTTTGCCACAATTTTTCACCTCCAAAAAACTGTACGAACTGACGCTAAACGGTGGTTTTGGTGCTTTTATTTGAATCGCATCTTTATCTCCCTAATATACCTAAAAGGAGATTTTTAAGTCATTTTTGGGGGAGGTCACTGAAAGTATTCCCAATCCCAAATTCCTTGGTTTTTACAGCTTATTTTCAAAATAGCTCTAAAAAAGCCGGATTTTCGCAAAGCACCATTTTATCTCCCGAGTTCGGGTGGAAACAGTCGAAAACAGTGGAAATGTAGGTCTAAAGCTTCGAGTTCTGGTTGATTTTCAAATTTTAAATTTGAATTTGCCCCCTTATAAAGAACCTCCGCGCAAAGGCTTTGCTCCTAAAGTGGCTTTTGCTCCTAAAGTCCGATGTTTGCTCCTAAAGTAGCTCCTGTTTTAAAAGTCGTTAAACTCGGCTTTGCACCTAAAGTAGGATTTCTGGGCGACTTTAGGCACAAAATAATTTATAACAATGATGGAATCGAGACCCCTTACCAATTGTGATCAAGTAGCCAGATAATATTCAAGCTCACCGATATTTTCTTTGATGATCCT
>JAUWXD010000002.1 GCA_030616505.1 Hadesarchaea archaeon | reverse complement strand
GACAACAGGCGAGACTCAAACTCAGGTGGCCGGTTCGCAAAGTAGTGGTTCAAACACCTACACACGAACTAAACACCTGCCTGAAACCTTTGGAGAAACTTCTCCGAGCCCAACTGAACTGCAAGGAGTTGATTTTACTCGGACCAGATGAAAATCTTGAGAAAATATCTGAAGGCTTCGCCCTATTACAGACCGAGTTTGGCAAAATAGCTATCGACACAAAAATCACTCCGGAGCTTAGGGCCGAGTGCCTAGCGCGCGAGCTTGTCAGAAGGCTCCAAACGATGCGCAAAGAGATGGACTTGGAGATGGAAGAGCGCGTCGATGTTAATATTGGCGTTGGGACTGAAGAGAACTTAAATCTTCTAGCCACCCAACAAGATTACCTCTCTCGTGAGGTTAGAGTCAGGAACCTTCGCATCAGTCGCGCTGAAGAGATATCGGGAGAGGGCTACCTAAAGGAGTGGAACATAGACGGAAACAGCTTCAGTTTACTAATTAAGCGCCCGTAACTTAGCAACGCTTGCATCCAGATTTTTTCTTTTTCTTTGCCATAAACTCACCCCTCTGTTATCATTTTCTCGACTCGCTTGAGGAGCGCCCTTTCGTATTCAGTCAGCAACCCCTGCCGGAGGCGTTCTAAGTATTTTATTTTCCGGACAAATTTACGAATCATGACGACTGTTATCAGCACAGGGATGGCAAAGGCGATGATAAGCAACGGAACCCAGAGGTTATAGGTCGTCGTCAATAAACGAGCATCCATCAATAAAATTGCAGAGAAGAACGTGAATAGGCCGAATATCCAAGCAGCCATCCCGAACTTCAACATGCGTTTTGAGTACACCCATTGAAGCCCTTGGAGACGAGTTAACTCACGGCCAGCGGCCTGAAGTTGCTGTTTTAACCCAAGGGCTTTTGAGGACGCAGTTTTCTTCTTGGGCATGTTATCCACTTTTTATTTAGATTCTAACGAATTTATAGTTAGTTTACGGCCTAAAATAGAAGGGAGCCGTATGAGCATGACATCAGAGCTATCTGGCTTCTACAAGCTGAGCCCTGAAAAGAGGCTGAAAATTGTACAGGAGTTTGCCGGGCTTAGCGATGAGGAGGCAGAGTTTCTACGCAAGACCGGCGCGATAGGGCTCGAACAAGCGGATCGCATGATTGAAAACGTTATTGGCACCACTGAGCTGCCCGTGGGTATAGCCACAAATTTCCTAATCAATGGAAAGGACTATCTCATCCCCATGGTCATAGAGGAGCCATCGATAGTGGCAGCTGCATCTAATGCTGCCAAGATGGCTCGATTACGTGGAGGTTTCTCTACTGAGAGCACCAAACCGGTAATGATAGGGCAAATCCAGCTCGTCGATGTCGAAAATCCCTCAGATGCAACGAAGAAGATTCTCGCTGAAAAGGAACAAATTTTGGCCAAGGCTAATGAGCAGGACCCAGTTCTGGTGAAACTTGGAGGCGGGGCCGTGGGTCTCGAGGCGCGAGTGATTAAAACTCATCTTGCTCCAATGATTATCGTCCACCTTCTTGTCGACGTGCGCGATGCCATGGGGGCAAATGTAATAAACACCATGTGTGAAGCAGTCGCACCCATAATTGAGCAGTTGACGGGGGGGAGGGTTTTTCTAAGAATAGTTTCAAACCTTGCAGTTCATCGGCTGGCCCGCGCGAAAGCTACATTCTCAAAAGAGGCACTAGGTGGTGAGGAAGTAGTCGATGGAGTTCTACAATCTTATGCGTTCGCAGCGGCCGATCCTTACCGTTGCTCTACACACAACAAAGGGGTGATGAACGGAGTCATCGCTGTGGCTTTAGCGACAGCGAACGATACCCGCGCGTTGGAAGCAGGGGCACACACCTACGCCGCGGTTGGTGGTACCTACAAGTCACTAACTCACTGGGAGCGAGCCGCCAATGGTGATTTGTTTGGTAGTATTGAACTTCCCGCTGCTGTCGGCGTTATAGGTGGAGCGACAGCGGTACATCCCGTGGCAAAAGTCTGTAGGAAAATACTGGGTGTAAAATCAGCGCGCGAGCTCGGGGAAGTCATGGCAGCGGTTGGGTTGGCGCAAAACTTGGCGGCGATGCGGGCGCTGGCTACCGAGGGCATTCAACGAGGTCATCTCAAATTACATGCAAGGAACGTCGCAGTGACGGCTGGTGCCACAGGAAAACTCATCGACGTCGTGGCCAAGCGAATGGTGGGCGAAGGGAAAGTGAGTTATGATAGAGCCACCGCCATATTAAAGGAACTTAAACAGCGAGAATGATTGTTTGGAGGCTCCGCCCTTAAAGAAAAAACTTTTTCCGCTAAAGTTAAAAAGAGAAACAATATTGATAAAAGGAGGGATTGGACTGAGTAAGAAATTTGCGATTTTTGATATCGAAAGCGTGTTGCTAGATGCAGAGTTCTTACCTTTACTGGCCACACGCGTCAATAAGGAAAAGATGATTAGTGATATAACATTGAGGGGCCTCCGCGGTGAGATTAAGTGGGAGGATGGACTCTATCAGCGGGTAGATGCTCTTAAGGGTATCAAAAAGGAAATAGCCGGAGAAGTTGCTGATTCGATGCCATACATGAAAGGGGCGCATGAACTCTGTAGCGAACTAAAACGAAGGGGCTATACGCTCATCGGAATCACAGGGGGTTTCGGAATATTTGCAGACAGGGTCAAAAACGAGCTTGCTCTTGATTACCTTTTTTCCAACCAACTCATATTCAACGATGGCGAACTAGCTGGGTTGGGACCGCTGAAAGTGTTGAGCACTCGTGTTGAAGGTCTTGTTGAGTTATTGGTGAAACTAGGGGCAGAAAAGGAGAATGTAGTGTCGATCGTTGATGGGGCCAACGATATGAAGGTTTTCAGGTACGCGAATGTAATGATCGCGTTCAACGCTCAGCCAATCGTGAAAGAAGTCGCCAATGTGGTCGTGGATACAAAAGACCTGATGAAAACTCTTGAATATTTTTGAATAGTTTTACAGATCGATAAACCAACTCAAAATCCCTTTAAGCATGGGGCTAGCAAGTGTTTCAGGGGCTGGACGTGGAGCTGAATTTTGAGCAGATGGTAGGGAAGATTTTAGCAGATTCAAAACTCGATCATGACGAGCTAATGGCCCGCATCCGCAGCAAACAGAAAGAGTTGGGCGGTTTTATAACGATGGAGGGGGCCGCGAATATCGTCGCGCGTGAACTGGGGATAGTTTTTGAACACAGGGAACCACAGGTCCGAGCTTTGCGCGTTGAAGACTTGATTCCGGGCATGTCAAAAGTGGACATAGTAGCTCGCGTCACACGGATTCACGAACCACGAGAGTTTCAGCGCTCAAGCGGGACTCCGGGCCAAGTTGGGAGTTTATTGTTGCAGGATGGAACAGGCAGAGTCAGACTTACACTTTGGAACGACAAAACTTTACTGATTAAAGAGGGAAAGATACAAAAAGGAGACATCGTTCGGGTACAAAACGCGTACGTACGCCAAGGTTTTAACAAGCAATCTGAGCTGAGTCTTGGGACGCGAGGCACGATTACGGTGGGTTCAGATGACTCACGTGCTGCAGAACTCCCTCCGTTAGCAGAGGTCAATACAAAAGTAGCTGATTTGAGGACGGAAATGGCTGAAGTGGATGTTTTGGGTAGGGTGGTGGCAGTGAGCGACTGTAGGGTTTTTGAGCGCCCCGATAAAACAACAGGTAAAGTCTCGACCTTAATACTCACAGACTCGACTGGGCAGGTGCGGGTATCTCTCTGGAATGAGTGGGCAGAGTTTGCGAAAGGCCTGAAACGTAGTGACGCAGTAAAACTGGAAAATGCAATGGTCCGGACTGGGCTAGGGGGTCGTGTTGAATTGAGTCTTGACTCCCGCGGACGTCTGGTTTTGTGTCCTAAAGAAGTGGCAGAGTTGCCAGAGCTCTCTGAGCGTCCACTGAAGCTTGGTGAGATTGAAGCCGACATGCCCTCCTTAGATTTGGTAGCAAGAGTCAAACGCAAATTCCCTCCGCGTGAGTTCAAGCGGGGCGATGGGTCGACAGGCAAAGTTGCAAGTGTGATTTTTGCAGACGAGACAGGCACCATTCGAGCCTCTTTTTGGGGAACTACAACAGACTTGACCCAAAAAATTCAACCAAATGATGTGGTGCTATTGCGAAACGCATATTCACGTGTTGGTCTCGGCGGGAGAACTGAAGTACATGTTGGTAGGGTCACCCAATTGGAGATTAATCCGCCAGGTGTTAATGTGGTGGAACCTAAGCCCAGTTACGTGAAAATAGGAGAACTCGAACCAAACATGGACGCTCTAGAAGTTGTCGGCAGGGTGATGGAGATTACAAAACCCCGTGAGTTCACTCGCCCAGACGGTAGAATAGGGAAAGTCGCGTCTATCATCATTGGCGACCAGACCGGCACTACAAGAGTTTCATTATGGCATGAACAGGCCGACAAGGCCGAGGAGGTAAAGGTCGGTGATGTGTTGAAATTAATCGACTGCTACAGCACGCTGGGGCTGTTTGGGCAACCTGAACTACATCTGGGCAGCCATGGGCGTATCGAGCTTAGCCCCGTGACAGAGGGACTACCTTTAGTAGACAGTCTAAAGACAGCAACGCCAGAGTTAAAGCGGACCAAGATAGCTGAAATCGAAAAGGAAGGTGTTAATGTGCAGGTGCGGGGAACCGTGTTGCAAGTCTTTCACCGCCGACCGATATTTGATTCGTGCCCAAACTGTGGCAGAAGCCTCGGAAGCGTGGACACAGGTCCAGTTTGTGAGGAGTGTGGGAAAGTTGTGGCACCAGAGCACCGGGTGATACTTAGCTTTCTGTTGGACGATGGCACCGGTAATATTAGAGTTGTACTGTTTGGCAAGATTGCGGAACGTCTACTCAATATGGGCGCGCAACAGGTGTTTGATTTGTTCAAGAGCACACCAGACTTGGCCAAATTTTACGAGAAGTTGAGTTTAGTTGGAAAAGAGTTGATAGTGGGCGGTACGACTAGGCAGGACAAATATTTCAACCAACTTGAACTCCGGGGCTCAGAGGTGGAGGTTTCAGACCCAAAACAAGAAGCGAGAATCATGCTTGAAAAGTTAAAAGAGGGAACGTAAAAAATCATAAAGGAGGTATAATTTGGCCGAGAAAAAACAGACACTCGAAACCCTACCAGGGATGGGTGAAGCCACGGCCCAGAAACTTCGTGAAGTAGGTTACCGCACAATCGAATCACTCGCGGTAGCTACGGTGGCCGAGCTCCGTGAGGCAGCTGAGGTTGGTGAAACACAAGCAAAAAAAATAATCGCCACTGCACGAGAAGCCGCCGAAATCGGTCTTTTCATAACTGCTGACAAGGTTCTTGAGCGTCGGGAAAAAATAGGGCTGATAACAACTGGTAGCTCACGCCTCGACGATTTGCTCGGGGGAGGCATTGAGACACAAGCTGTGACGGAAGTGTTTGGTGAGTTCGGGTCGGGAAAAACTCAGCTTGCGCACCAGCTCTGTGTGAACGTCCAACTACCCATCGAACAAAAAGGGCTAGATGGGAAAGCAATCTACATCGACACCGAGAACACTTTCAGACCCGAGCGAATCCGCGACATGGCGATAGGCATGGCGTTGGACCCAGTAAAAGTTCTCCATAATATTTACTACATAAGGTCGTACAACACGGATCAGCAACTCCTGATACCTGAGAAGGCTGAAAAAATAATTGAAGAGGGTAGCGTCCGACTCATATTGGTAGACTCCCTCACTTCTCATTTCAGGGCGGAGTTCACAGGCAGGGGGATGTTAGCCGAGCGACAACAGAAACTAAGCCGTCACCTCATGACCTTACATCGTATAGCAGATTTGCACGACTTGGCGGTTCTTGTGACGAACCAAGTACAGGCCAGACCAGATATCTTCTTTGGAGATCCAACTCGACCCATTGGAGGGCATGTGGTCGCTCACTCGGCCACGACCCGCGTCTATCTCCGAAAGTCCAAGCCACCGAAAAGGATTGCGCGGATTTTTGACAGCCCAAACCTCCCTGAGAGAGAAGCCGTATTCACTGTCACCGAGCAAGGAATAAGAGATTGAACGGGTGAAAAATTTGATTCGGCTTATCGCCGTAGATATTGATGGCACTTTGACGTTCAAAGACCGAAAGTTAGACTTGGCAGCAGTCGAAGCTATCAGAAAAGCTGAAAGCTCGGGCCTCCCGGTAGTGCTCGCTACGGGAAACGTGTTAACATTTGCTGAGGCCGCCGCGACCATGTTGGGCACCTCGGGGCCTCTGATAGTGGAAGATGGCGGAATTGTATTTGACTTGTCAGCGAGGCAAGAACATGTACTTGGAGGTAGGGTGGAGGCTGATCGAGGACTAGCCGCCCTCGAACGAACATTCGGATCTTTGAAGCAAACTAGAAGCTCAAGAGCGCGTCTCACAGGTCTAACGCTCGAACGCACAATCCCTGTCGAGGAGGTTCGCAAAGTCCTCCAGCGTGAAGGATTCTCTCTCGTTGCAGTGGATTCTGGGTTCGCGATTCACATCCGGAGCCCAGAGGTTAATAAGGGAAACGCTCTTCGCAAGGTCTCGTTGATAAGTAGAGTGCCTTTAGCCGAAATAGCCGCGATTGGTGATGGTCCAAATGATATCGAGATGTTACAGGTGGCTGGGCTCAGTTTTGCTGTGGCGAACTCAACGGATGAAGTTAAGCGTGTATGCACTCATGTGACAACTTCACCGTATGGAAAAGGCGCCGCCGAAGCTATAGAAAGTATCCTCAATCTTCAGCGCTGACTTTCACAAACGCTGCGGCTAGCTTCTTGAATTTCTTTGCAGACGGAGATTTTGGGCTGTGGGTGACGACAGGCTCCCCCAATGCCACGGCGCGTCTCATCTCTGGGTCTTCAGGAATGGTCGCCAACACCGACAGCTCCAGCGTTGATTTGATTCCCTCGGTTGGGATGTCAACATCTTTACCCGTAGCTCGCGTAACGATTGCACCAATTGGTCTCACATTCAACCGCTCCGCGATAAGCTTCGTTTTGAAAGCGTTTGATAGGGAAATGATATCCGGCGTGACTACGATGACAGCCTCTTCCGCTGTCGTCATGGCAGTAATAGCGTCGCGGTCCAACCCAAGTGGAGAGTCGATTAATATAAATTTGAACTTTTTAGCCAAATCGTTAACCACCTTTTTGAGACGCTCAAGCTTCGCTCGTTGTATTCCTTCCAGCGATATACCTGCAGGTACAACCTTTACTCCTTCGGGACCGTCAGAAATAGCCTCAGAGAGCTTGGCCCCGCCTGCCAGCACATCATGTAGAGTTGTCTTTTGTTCTTCTAGGCCCAGCATGAGTCCAAGATTTGCCATCATTATATCTGCGTCCAGGAGCACCACTTTCTGCCCAAGCTGAGCCATCGCTACGCCGAGGTTCGCAACCACCGTGGTCTTGCCCGTGCCCCCTTTGCTCGACGCGAATACGATTTTGCGTGCCATTTAAGTCCAAAATGATTTAGTTTTATAGCCAAATAATTATGTTTGCCTGGGTGGGGACAGATGAAAATTGGGTTAATTGCCGATATTCATTCAAATCTCTCTGCTTTCAAAGCAGTGATCGACGACATGCCACGCGTTGATCGAATTATCTGCATCGGTGACCTCGTGGGTTATGCGGCCGAGCCAAACGAGGTGATAAATCTTGTGAGGTCAAAGCGCATCCAAGCAGTGATGGGGAATCATGATCATGCAACTGTAACTCGTGATGTAAGGGGCTTCAATCAACGTGCAGCCCAAGCAGCGCTCTGGACTGCTGATAATCTGAGTGAGGAGAACCTAAAATTTTTGTCAGACCGTCCCACTCATCTCAAGCTCGCCCAGAAACAGAAGCTTTATGTGGTGCATGGGAGCCCTCGAGACCCGATTAATGAATACGTTTTTCCCGACTGTCCAAATCGCGAGCTCGCCAAGATTGTGGAGGGCGTGGATGCAGAGATTATAGCGCTGGGCCATACCCATATTCCCATGAAGCGTATGATAATGGGGAAACTCATCGTCAACCCTGGCGGTGTAGGACAACCCCGAGATCGCGACCCCAGAGCCAGCTATGTGATTCTGACATTGGGCAAGGAGATTGAGGTTAGTCACAGGCGAGTGGAGTACGATATCGAGGACACAGCCAAAAAAATAAAGGCGGCAGGATTACCTGAAGAACTGGCATCAAGGCTATTCCGCGGATGGTAGGATAGGCGAAAGTCTAGATACGTGGTGTGAGGCTGGGCTGCGCTTTCAGCTGTTGGATTGCCAAAACACGCTCATTAACCACGATGAAATCGCGGATTGACATAACAGCGCTGAAGGGGATTAATGCGTTCCCACCCGAATCACGAGGCACGCCTTCAAATGTGTCTTTTGAAAATGGTCTGACCACAAGGGAATGAATTTTACCGTCCTTCTCATCAAACAGTATGTCGTTTAGCCTGCCTAGCTGTAGTCCACGGTCGGAGATGATTCCTATCGACCGAAGCTTGCTTGAGCGGACCTGCGCCAAGTCATGACCTCCGCCTTAACTTGGAGCTCAAACTTAAAAAGCTTAGTAGTGCATTCCGGTCGCTTCTTTCGGTATGTGATTGCTTTTTCTTTCGGCAAAAGTTTCATACGATTCGATTGTTTCTGATGTCAAGGAGGGATTGATTCCCTTCATCGCCTCACGGAAGTGCTGCATCTTGACTTCTTTACCCTTTATGTCCCTGCGTAGCACAAGCATCGCGGCCTCGCGGCATAGGGCGGTGATGTCTGAGCCCGAATACCCTTCAGTTTCCTTAGCGAGCAACTTGAAATCAACATCCTTAGCGAGCGGCATATTTTTCGCGTGAATCTTCAGTATTTCCAAGCGAGCTTTCTCATCGGGGGCTGGGACCAATACTAGCCTGTCGAAGCGCCCTGGACGTAGTAACGCAGGGTCTATCAAATCGGGACGGTTTGTAGCGCCAATAACAACGACATTTTCAAGTTTTTCTAGTCCATCGAGTTCTGTCAGTAACTGACTTATCACGCGCCCAGTCACGTTGGTGTCCCCAAACCCTAAGCCGCGCCGGGGCACTAGCGCATCAATCTCGTCGAAGAAAATTATCGTAGGGGCTGCCATCTTGGCTTTGCGAAATGTTTCTCTCACGCCTTTCTCGGACTCTCCCACCCATTTGCTCAGGAGCTGGGGCCCCTTAATCGAGATGAAGTTCGCCTCGCTCTCAGTTGCCACCGCTCTTGCAAGCAGGGTTTTACCTGTACCTGGCGGACCGTATAGAAGAATACCGTGTGGGGGTTCTATACCAATGCGTTTGAAAGCATCTGGATGCGTCAGTGGCCATTCGACAGCCTCAATTAGCCCCTGTTTTGCCCGCTCTAATCCACCCACATCGTCCCAGTGCACATTGGGAACCTCGATCAAAACTTCACGCATCGCCGAGGGTTCGGTTATTCTCAGCGCGTTGTCAAAGTCTTCCTTCGTCACCTGCAACTTCTCAAGCACCTCGGGCGGGATGATTTTTTCCTCGAGTTTTATCTCAGGGAGAATGCCTCGCAGAGCGCTCATTGCTGCCTCCTTTGCCAAAGCCTCGAGGTCCGCGCCGACGAAGCCGTGCGTGATGCCCGCGTAGTGATTGAGGTCAACATCCTTCGCAAGCGGCATTCCCCTGGTGTGGATCTGTAAGATTTCCTTGCGCCCGTCGCGGTCCGGAACACCGAGCTCTATCTCGCGGTCGAAGCGGCCCGGGCGGCGGATAGCTGGGTCCAATGCGTTGGGACGGTTGGTCGCCCCGATGACTATGACCTTACCGCGGGCCTTCAGACCGTCAAGCACGGAACATAGCTGCGCCACCACTCGTCGCTCGACTTCCCCTGTTACCTCCTCACGCTTGGGCGCGATTGCATCTAACTCGTCGATAAATATAATTGAGGGGGCATTCTGTTCAGCTTCTTTGAATTTCTCCCGTAGCTTGGCCTCGCTTTCCCCGTACCACTTCGACATAACCTCTGGACCAGCGATATCGATGAAATAAGCTCTCGACTCGTTAGCCACGGCTCTCGCTATCAACGTTTTCCCAGTACCGGGCGGGCCATGTAACAATACTCCCTTTGGGGGCTCTATTCCAAGGCGGTCAAAAACCTCAGGGTGCCTCAGCGGGAGTTCGATCATTTCGCGAACGCGCTGTAGTTCCTCCTTAAGCCCCCCGATGTCCTCGTAAGTGATCATTTTTATTTCTTCAGGCACCACACGAACTTTGGTAAACTCAGTGACTGTAGCAATTCCATCAGGGACTGTATTTGTAACTCTGAGTTTTACCTCTCCCAGCCCATACGGACCCATTTCACCAAAAATCTGAGCAAAAAAAGAATTGGTACCAAAGAGAGCTGGTTCTTCTAGCGGTATCGGAGCAATTACATCTCCTTTTACTAGAGGTCTACCAATCAAATTTCGTTTTGCAACGTCACTGACGCGTGAATCACCCCCAGCGAGGGTAACTTGCACTGCCTCTTTTACTATAGCTTTGCTCACAGTAACCTTTTCACCTATCGAAGTACCCGTATTGTGACGGATAAGACCATCAACACGAAGTATCTTCAAGCCGCTATCTTCAGGAGGCCCACTAACCGCAATCGCTCCAGTAGATCTAACACCGATTATCTTTATCACATCTCCCGGACTAATGCCAAGCCCGTTCATGATTTCTTCATTAATCAACGCAAGCCCTCTGTTAACGTATGCTTGGTACGGGTTACTCGCCACAGTGAGTTTTAGCTCTTCTTTCGTCATTTAATCACGTTTAATGAAGCTCATCACTACTCAACTTGAGACACTCCATGTTTTCTTGGTATTCTTATCACAACTTTATCTTTTTCTATCTTAATTTCTGTACTTTCTGGGTCAATCTGGGCCGGTATTTTTAACACAGCAAAATATCCTTTTTTCGTTTTGGGTGTCATCGCTTTTATTTCCAGGGATTCCGGATAAAATTGCAGTTCTATGTTTTCTTCTTTTTCCACACCGCTTACTTTTAGTTCTATCGTTATTTGGTTAATATCTATATTGTAGGTATACGGAGCTTCTTCATACTTTATAGGTGCTTTCATTATACCTGCGGGTTTCCCTTGGGGTGCTGGATAAAGCCTACTGGGGAGTTTAACAGGTTGTTTTGTTTCTTTTATAAGCGGTACTCCTCGGATTTCTTTCTGTACAGGTTCCCATCCTTTTGGACCTAGACGACTTACTTCTATCCTGGGCGGGTGTATCCCATCAGAAAAAAGTTTAAAAGATAACCCACTTTCATGTTTGTCCTTACTTGGTTTTTCAGCCATCCGCCATAGTTCCCGCATTTTTTCTGGTTCTCTAAATAACTCTTCCCGCTCTTTTTCTATCTCTCCGAATAGGTGGGAAAATAACGTTTCAAACCAGTCCTCATCGTCGGGAGAGAACCAACCAAATGGCGTTCGTTTTTTCTTGCTCATCGTTATACACCTACTACTTTTGTTTTATTTACCTTCCCTCACTCTCAACTACAAACTTGTACCAATCCAAATGCTCATTAAACTCCTTAAATATTTTTTCGACAAGTTTGGCGTACTCCTCTTCAATTAAGAGGGTGCTCCGGTTTATAAAATCCCAGACGTCTTCTGGCAGCTCGTCGAGGATTCCTGGCGAGTGACTCCGCCCAGCTTTTGTTTTATAGTCATAGCCGGAGAGTGCCCGGTAGAATAGCGTCGCGGGCGACCCTCGCGACTTCACGTCCCAGATAATCAAAATCTTTGACATGTTTTTTGCTCACTTGTTATATTTATAACAACTATTCCTATAAAGGTTTTGTTATATTTATAACAACTATATGCAATGTGAGTAAAACTCGTAATGATTATAGGTGTAACAAGAAAATCTTATGGAGGGAGTTTTGTGAACAAGAATTTGAAGCTCATTTACGAACCACAAAATGATAGAAAAATGCACATAGTCGTGCTTTTT
>JAUWXD010000046.1 GCA_030616505.1 Hadesarchaea archaeon | reverse complement strand
GGACACCGACGACGATCAATACAATACCCACAATAGTCAGTACTATCCCGTACGCCGCCACACCCCAGTTCGTGGTGAGTTGCGTCCCACTGGCCACTAGGAGAAGCACCCCGACGAGGAGGATACCTATATTGGCTAAGGGTTTCCCTGGCCACACGCGACTGGCACCGGCAAATACCAAGAGGGCACCAGCTGCCAGCAGCCCTACTCCTAAAATAAGAACACTTGATACCTGAACAGCATTCATACCTTGGTTGATGAGGATTGCCCCGATAAAGATGAGAACTACCCCAATTATCAAGGCCGCAAAGCGTTTTGGCGCCTCTGGAATCGGTGGTGCAGTGTATCCAACTTCAGCCGACATAGTTGGGCCTTTCCTTATCCGGCTTCTGCTTTTGTGTTTGTGGTATCATTGGCATCGGGATGGGTGCGGGGATATTGAGCGATCGGGAAACCACCGTGGCTTCGATCAACGACGTGTTGGTTATAGCTTGCATGAGCATCGGTGGAGGGATTCTCTTGTTATTGTAGCTCCCTTGGATTTTTTCGAGTTCCTCAGAGTCGCCCGATATCAGCGCTTGTCCCTTGATGCTTATCTGCGCGACCGAAGGGGTATAGCCGATTGTCACCACGAATGGCACAGCCAGCTTTTCGGCTTTAGGTTCAACCCCCACGATGTTGACGTTTGTTGAGATGTGTACTCCAACAGGAGCAGGTTTATCTCGATCCCAGAACCTCTCTGCTGATATGTAATTGATGCTAACGTTCACGCGCAAGTCGTTCACCGTTTGAATTTCTGCGTTCTACTATAAATCTGCGTTGGTCAAACTTCGTGTTTTGAAAATTTAACACGAATCTCGCGGACAAGAGGTTTGGTGAGGTGTCTGCGAGCTCTTGGAGGCACCTCGAATTTCCTCAAAACGACCCCACGTTTCAGTTTCACTATCTTCGCTGAGCTAGGTGATGCCCAGGTTTTACACTTTTTGCACGAGTATCCTTTTTTCCTGCCTTCCGACTTCATCCGCCCACCACAGCGAGAGCATTTCGGGTTATCTTTTCTCACTGCTGGCGCAAGTTTCAAAACGGCGAGCTTCTCGAGATTGATGGTACGGGGCAGTTCTGGCTTTTCTTTGACACTACCATAAACCCGTACTTTGTCCCCAACGATGAGTTTTTTTACCACTTCTCGGAACTGGCGTGTCGGTTCGTATGCAGCGCAGTCGATTTCTCCTGTCATGTCTCGAACTCTGAAAATCACGTGACCGCCCATTATCACTCGAGGTGTTTGGCATACTGTGCCGTCTACGATGACAGACCCGTAGGGTTTTGCATTAGATATTTTCACGCGGCGTAAATGTTCATCCGTGCCCTGGTTTGTCACATAGATAATCGCACGTTCAATGAGTTCCAATGCTTTCACGAGTTTGTGGGCATTCTCGACAGCTTTCGGTGTTTCCCCACGAATCCCGTAGAGGATTGGACAAGGTGTGTGGGGGGTGATTCTAATTTCACCAGTGGATGGGTCCAAGTTGTCGAAGGTTTTTGGATAAGTTTTTGCGTCCATCTTCGAAACCGATGCAGCGTCGACTTTTCTGGGTGTTCCCCAGTTTTTCGGTACACGGTACGCAATGAACTCAAATGTTCGATCGCGTTCGAGCGTGTTACCAACGGCTGCTAATGCACCGATGATTCCACGCCCGAGTTTGAACTTGTGCACTTTCGCACCGATTTTCTCAGCGAGGGCTTCGGCTTCCTCAATGGTCACAATGTCTCGCACAACTTTTTTCGAGAACGATTTCAGTATCGCAGGAATCTGTTTGCCTTGATAGAACACGACGCCAGGGTCTGTGTTTTCGGCACGAAGCTCGGCCAACTCTTGGACGGTATCTAGAACCACACTTGTAACTTGCGGGATTTTGTCCTTCTGAGCCTCGATGGTAAGGGCAACGCTACAGTTTCCACGTGTTTTGTGGGGACAAGACGGATTAAGCCTGATAAGTTTCGGAAATCCGACTAGCCTTGCACCGATTTTCTTAAGCCTTTCGATAGCAACTGCCCCGATATAAGTCGTGCACATTCCTACTTTCGAGTCGGTGTCATCGATGCCGATATGGAGTTGCGTCAAGTTTATCGACCATCCGATTATCGTTCGAGCCTGTTTTATATGACACTTTAAACAAAAGTATAGATGTTGACATGAAAGGGATTTTAGCGAGTATATGTGCGGGCCTCCTGCTTCTGGCGATGGCGCAGGCAGGAACGTCGCAAGCCACTGTGCCGACTTGGCAGGTTGGAGATACATGGGCGATGGGTGCGGACGACTTGGATTTGACTCCATTGCTTCAAAATGTTGTAGAAAGTTTAGAGCAGGAGTATACAGACATGGGAGTGAGCCTTGATGCCAATTTGACTGGAACGCTCAGCGTTTATGAAATATTCAAAGTGGTAGAAGTTCAGGCCACGCAGTACAAGGTGAGTATCTCTATGGGTGTCGAAATGAACATCAGCGGGACGATGAGCATCACCCAAGATGGTCAGACGCAAAGTGGGAGCTTTAATTTCACTCTTGTAGGGAAGGCAGACGGTTTCGCTTACTTTAACAAAGACACGCTTGCATTGGTGAAGGAGGAACTGAGTGGGGACATAGATTTCACTATGTCGGTGCAAGCCCTCGGGCAAACAATGGACATAACAATGGATGTGACTTTTCAAACGACGATAACATTCAACCCGCCCCTCGACATCTTCAACTTCCCGATAAACGTGGGAGATAGTTGGACAGCTGAATCGACTGCAACTTTGACTGGGACGATGAGCGGCACGGTGAGCATGACAGGTTACGGGGATCAGAGCATAAACGAGCCCCTTGACACAACCACACCCGTATCTATACCTTTCCAATGCCCCTCCACCACGGACGTAACACTCGAGGATGGTTCCGTGAGCACAAGTTACAAAATTACACAATCTGGAGCGAGCGTTGGAGGAGTGGCTCCAACTTGTCTTGGAGGCAACGTTTACTATTCTCCGGACCGGGGTTTCATTGTAACACAAGATTTAGCGGGGCTTCCAGGAGTCACTGGACTAGCAGGGGGGATGTCGCTAGGCGGAGTCGACTCCACAGCATCGCTCGGCAGCATGAATCCAGTTACTGAACAGGAAGCGAACAGTGCTATATCTGGGATGGGTACGGGAGGAATCGACATCGTCTTAGTGGGGATCATAATAGCAGCGATTGTCGTGCCGGTAGTCATAGTGCTTGTCGTAGTACTTGTAAGAAAGTATGCATAGATTGGTCCAAAAAAAGCGTTGTTGTAGTACAAGTGCAGTTAGTTATTTGCGTCGCATAAAAACCTTATTGAGCCCCATCAACAAGGAAAATTAGATATACATGACCGCCAGCTCGTGGGGTCAGTTCAAGCACGACGTATGCGCCACATTAAAGGCAGCCCTCTCCAAGCTGGGCTGGGAGCCTCCAAAAGCGCTTGAAAACACGTTGCAGAAGCCTCCCGACCCAAAGTTAGGGGACTTAGCATCGACCATCTGTTACGATCTCGTGAAATCCATTCATAAGTCGCCCTCATGGCTCGCGGCAGAGTTCTCCAAGGTGGTAAAGCCAGTTGGGATGATTACGCGGGTCGAAGTCGTCGGTAACTACGTGAATTTTTTTGTTGATATGTCAAAGCTGACTGAACTCGCGCTCAGCGCAGTTGAGGATGCGGACGAGGAATATGGTCATCTCAAAGTTGGTAAGGGGAAGGTGGTGATCGAGCACACAAGCGTTAACCCTACGAAGCCGCTCCACATAGGCCATGGCCGGAACGCAATCATTGGGGACACCATGGCCCGGATTTTGCGCGCATTGGGTTATCAGGTCGAGGTCCAGAATTACATCGACGATATGGGGCGCCAAGTGGCCGAGACCTTGCTCGCCAGCCAGCATATCAAGCGTAAGCCGCGAGCGAAGTTCGATCACATGCTCGGCCTCATATACTCTGAGATGCACCGTCGCCTCGACCAGGACGCCAAACTCGAGGAACAGGTCAGGGGGATACTCTCCGAACTCGAGCACGGCAAGGGGAGGCGGGTCGCGATGGCAAAGCGATTGGCGGAGCGCTGTGTGGAGGCAAATTTGGAAACCACCGACCGATTGGGAGTGAGTTACGATTTATTGGTGTGGGAAAGCGACATCACGCGTTCAGGATTGTTGGACGAAGCGATAAAGAAGCTCCACGCCACCCCCCATGTTACAGTGGGAACCGAAGAACGTGCGGGAACTTTGGTCTTGAGACTTGCCGATTACGGGATTGATGATAAGGTACTAGTCCGCTCCGATGGGACGGCTGTCTACACGGCTCGCGACATCGCTTACCAGCTCTGGAAGTTCGGACAGACGAAATCAGGGTTGAAGTTCGAGCTCCACTCAAAGCGTCCGGATGGGACTAAAACATACACCACGGCGCAGCAGGGAAAACCAGTCGCGAAATTCGGGCGGGCGAGTAAAGTGATAAACGTTGTGGGGGCAGAGCAACGATTCCCACAGCGAGTCGTATTCACCGCGCTCAAAGTGTTGGGGCTCGAGCAGGAATCCCAGAACTCCCACCACTTGGCCTACGAGCATGTATGGCTCCCCAGCGGCAAGTTCTCAGGGCGGAAAGGCACGTGGGTGGGATTCTCCGTAGACGATGCGCTGGAGGAGGCCGTTGCTCGTGCTCGCGTGGTGGTTGAAGAGCATGCTTCCAAAGCGAGC
>JAUWXD010000099.1 GCA_030616505.1 Hadesarchaea archaeon | reverse complement strand
GCTCGAATGCAGGATAAGGATAAACTATCGCCGATTTAATCGTCTTTTTCAGCTTATTGAAGAGCTCGAGAGGAATCTCGTCGAAGTCGACCTCTTTGCCCGCGGCTTTTACACGCCTCTCGTTGAGCCCGACCAACTTTATCAGGTCATCCAATCTCGTCTTGCTAAACTCCACCGAAACGTAGATGCCAATCACGCCAATTGGAAATATGCGCCCCTCGAGCGTCACCTTATTATTATCTACATTTCGAGAGCCTAAATCAACCACGATGGGCTGGAGTCCAACCTCCTCATACTTCGGGGCTAAAACTCGGGCCCTTCCTGCACGCGGGCGCTCAATCAATTTAAGCTTCTCCTTAGGCACGCGATCGAGCACGATGTCTCCACCCACATCGTAGAAGTACTGGAAAACAACCCGACCTGTGGGGGATGGGATATTCGGCACTCACTCACCACACACGGTTTGCTCGTGAAAACTTAAAGATGGCGCCGGGGCTGGGATTCGAACCCAGGAGGCCCAAAGGACCAACAGGTGTTTGCGAGTTTTCTCTTAGCAACCTGTCGCCATACCTGGCTAGGCTACCCCGGCAAAGGCGACGAGCGCGCCCAAAGTTGACGCCTTCCTCGCACGACGATTGCTGGCCCCAAACTCCATCCCGTGATTCGCAAGCATCGAACGTCCTGCCTACGGCCGCTGACTTCCGCCCCTGACCGGGTTCGACAGGTTAAGGCGGTTCTCCCCGACCCTACAGCCGAGGCCCCGCCGCCGCCGATCCTACGAGACGGGACTTCCACGCCGGAAACCAGGTCGACGTGCAATTCCAACGCCGTCCTTGAGCTTCGGCCCACCATAAACCCCATTTGTGGTACAGGCAAGGGGTGGCTGCCCGCCTAGCTCGCCGCCAAGTTTACCTAGATTTGGCGGAAATAAGGGTTTTCTGCTTCCGCTCAAGCCCGAGTCCTTTTAGAAGCTCACAACTTTTGCACATCGTTGAAGATGTCGGCTCCCCACAGACTTTGCACTTTCGCATCTCAAACTCTGGCACGGCCTCTGCGAGGTAGGGCTTCATCCGATCAAACATCCGCATTATCATGAACTTTGAGTTGGGGTGGTTGGCCTCGAGCCGGTTAAGGAACTCTCGGATCTCAACATGGATGCCACCAACATATGGGCAGACTCCAAAGTGCACGTCGATCTTTTTGAGCAAAGCGTAGAGTGCCACTTCTTTCTCAGGGACATCCCGCAGCGGTTTTATCCGTGGAACAAAACCCTCGCGAGGAGAATAGCTCGGTCCAAGACGATAGAGCCTTGAAAAGTCTGCCCTCACGTAGTTGAGCATGATGGCTTGGGTTTCATCGTCTAGGTTGTGAGCGGTGGCGAGCTTGTCTGCTCCAAGCTCACGCGCAGCTTGGTTCAGCAATGAACGTCGCATCACACCGCAGTATGTGCACGGGTTCAGCCTTGTCTTCTTGCGCTCCGCGAGCTTGACAATCCGGTCAAGCGTGACACCGAATGTTTGTTTGAAGCTCACCGTGACGTGTTTGACGCCCAGCATCTTCGCGTTCTCCCGCGCTATTGACAGGCTCTCGTTCCGGTACCCCTTTATCCCCTCGTCCACGGTCACGGCTATGAGCTCGCAGTTTTTCCGCCCACAGTAATCAGCTAATAGGTGCATGCAGGTGACGCTGTCCTTCCCTCCAGAAACTGCCACTGCGACTCGCTCGCCCGGAGACACTAGCTTGTGTTCACTTATCGCCCGCCGAAATCGGCGCCCCACGCTTTTAATCATGCAACGGTCGCAGAGGAGCACCCCTGCGTACCTGCGGTTGTATGCGGCGCGCCGACCGCAGAAACTACATTTTAACACCTAACCACCAGTCACTATTGGCAGGATTTCGACAGAGTCCCCATTGACCAAGCGCTCTCCTTCGGCGACGATTTTGCCATTCAACCTCACGACGACGGTTTCTCGATTTTGACCGAGTTGCTCGAGTAAATCAACTATTCTTGTCTTTGGTGTAACTTTGAGCTTGCGCGAAGCTTTTTGTCCAATAATCCTCACCTTGACAGATATCCCGCCCAATCTTATCAACCCGGAAGAGCGAGTAAGAGGTTCATCAGTATCAACGCCAAGACGATAAATGAGAGCACCCGAACCACTTTCTTAGCTGTCTCCTTCGAGGTCTTGTGTTCGATAATCGCCTGCATCATATAGCCGCCATCGAGGGGTACTGCAGGAAGCATGTTGAAAAGGCCGACACCTAAGTTCAAGACGAACATCCATTTCAGGATGTCGATCACTCCCCATGGCACGAGGGTATCATAGACGTAGGGATGAAACACCGGACGCCCTAAAAGCTCAGACATCCCAACCGCCATCGTGTAGAATGGATTTACGAAATTCCAGCGGGACTTTGCTGTCATCAAATCCAACCCTAATATTCCTCTGTTTTCGTTTTCCGAGGCTTCGGCGATAGTGGCATAAACATTCTCGCTATCAGTGAGTACCCAAATGTTGTCGCCGGGCTGTTTGTTGTCCATGAAATCGTAATAATCTTCTAATGTGTTTATGGACACGTTGTCAAACTGATAAAGTCGCGCGCCCAAAGTGAAGTTTTCAGCAGGGTAATCCGCGTAAACAGCGGAAACATAAATCCCTGGCTTTGGCACCAAAAGCATTAAGAGTACCGCGAGACATACGACCCCTAGCACAAAATTTCCCATTGACCCCGCCGCGAACATGCGCAGTCTTTTTGAAACAG
>JAUWXD010000050.1 GCA_030616505.1 Hadesarchaea archaeon | reverse complement strand
GATTGATGCAGCTGGGAAGCTTGAGGGTGAGACGAGCGGTCAGGTTATAGAAGGAGTCGGGGCAGCGATTGGAGGGCCCCCCACTGAAAAATACAAAATTGAGGAAATTGCTGTGAATCGCAAAATACCCGTGGATGCTATAGTGATAAAAGAGTCGTTTACAGAGGCGATTAAGCCCTTGAACAAACGTCTTGCCAGAGGTGTAGAGATTGCGGTCGAAAAGGTCAAAAAGGCCATACAGGATCGCACGAAGTCAGGCGATGTTGTTATCCTCGCTGGCATAGGGAACACCATAGGCATAGGGCAGAGTCCCAAGGAAATACCAAGCGAGTTCCCGGCAGCACCTGAGAAGAAAAAGGGTGAGATTGAATCCCCTGCCCTACTTCTACGGTAGCCTTTTTTTAAACGGTAGGGATTGTATTACTAAGAAGTGGTTTGCATGCGTCGATACAAGCATCTAGCGGATGTCCAAAAGATAATGTGGGACCTCCCGCGGATTCGAAACATAGGGATAGTTGCTCATGTCGATCACGGAAAAACTACCCTTACTGATTCGCTGGTAGCTGCTTCAGGCATAATTAGCTATGACTTCGCGGGAGAGCAGCTTTTCACCGATTACCTCGAAATAGAGCAGCAGCGCGGCATAACCGTCCAGACAGCAGCAGTTAGTCTAGCGCACACTCTCGAAGGGCAAGAGTACCTTATCAATCTACTCGATACTCCAGGCCACGTGGATTTCAGCGGGGATGTCACTCGGGCTCTGAGGGCAATCGATGGCGTCGTAGTCCTAATGGATGCCGTGGAGGGAGCCATGCCTCAGACTGAGACTGTGTTGCGGCAGGCTTTGCAGGAGCGCGCACGCCCTGTGTTGTTCATCAACAAAGTCGATCGCCTCATCAACGAACTCAGGCTTACACCTGAGGGCGTGCAGGCACGCTTCATCAAGCTGATAACCAAGTTCAACGAGCTCATCCGCAGGTATGCTCCTCCAGATTTAGCCGATAAATGGCAGGTGAAAGTTGATGGAGGGTCGGTGGCTTTTGGGTCGGCTAAGGAAAGATGGGCCCTTTCGGTTCCTCAGATGAAAAAGAAGAACATAAGTTTTAAGGACATCATCACCGCCTACCAGACAAACACGCAAGCAGAACTCGCGAAGAAGAGCCCACTATATGAAGTGGTTTTGGACATGGCCATTCACCATCTTCCAAACCCGAAGGAAGCGCAGGCGAGCAGAATTCCTGTGATATGGAAGGGAGACTTGGAAAGCGAGCTAGGTAAGGACATGTTAGCCGTCAACTCTGAAGGAAAGGTGTGTATGATGGTCACAGATATTATCGTTGACGAACAGGCTGGCGTGATATCAACCGGGCGGATTTTCTCCGGAACACTTGAGAAGGGAAAAGCTGTGAAGCTTGTGAGCGCGGAGAAGGAGGCCCGTATTCAGCAGGTCAACATTTACATGGGACCCGACCGTGTGATGGTTGACAAAATCCCCGCAGGTAACATCGCCGCTATTGTAGGAATGAAAGATGCCTATGTGGGAGAAACCCTCATCGAATCTGGTGTGGAGGGAAAGGGATTCGAGGAACTCCGCTACATAAGTGAGCCCGTTGTTACGGTGGCCGTAGATCCAAAAAACTTCCAAGAGCTACCTAAGTTGATCAACGAATTGAAGAAAATCTCGCGGGAGGACCCGAATGTCCGTATCAAAATCAACGAGGAGACTGGCGAGTATTTGGTTTCTGGAATGGGAGAGGTTCACCTCGAGATTGTTGAGTATAAGTTGAAGGAAGCGGGCCTCGAAGTAAAAACTTCTGAACCAATCGTCGTCTATCGTGAGCATTTGGTTGGTAAGGCTGGACCAGTCGAGGGGAAATCACCGAATAGGCATAACCGTTTCATGATTGTGGTTGAACCACTAGAGCCAGAAGTTATCAAAGCCATCGAGGAAGGAAAAATCTCCGAGAAGCAGGAGAGAAAAGAGCGTGCAAACGTGCTTCGGGAACTCGGGTGGGAAACCCACGCAGCCCGTAATGTGGTATCGATAAATGGTCCCAACATTCTGGTTGATGTGAGCAAGGGGGTGCAGTACATGCGAGAGGTACAGGACCATGTCGTCGAGGCTTTCGAAGAGGTCGTCGAGGAAGGCCCCATCATGCGTGAACCAATGCGAGGGTTAAAGGTGCTTATAGATGACGCTAACTTACATGAGGACTCAATACATAGGGGTCCAGCACAAATAATTCCTGCCGTAAGACGTCCAATCCGGGCAGGTATCCTTTTGGCAAACCCTGCCGTGCTTGAGCCCATCCTCAAGCTTGAGGTGCGCGTTCCGCAGGAGTTCATGGGTGGTGCGACCAAAGTGATCCAAGGGCGCCGAGGACGGATTTTGAGCATGGAGGCGGAAGAGGACATAACCATAATCAAGGCCTCGTTGCCAGTGGCGAACTCATTCGGATTGGCAGCAGAGTTGCGTTCTGAAACTGAGGGGCGAGCTGTGTGGGGGACACAGTTCGATAAATTTGATCAGTTGCCCAGAGAACTACAAATGCAGGTAATAATGAATACACGCAAGCGAAAGGGATTGAAACCGGAGCCACCCAAACCAGATGAATTCATGGAGAAGTAAGTAAATTTGCAATCACACCTAACCTATCAGGCGCAAGATCCATCACACGCACCTCCGCTAACTCTCTCGAAAGTCTCCTGTCTATGAACGCTCTGCGCTCAACTTTCGATAGATGCTTTTCTGGGAAAACCTCCCCAAAGGAACGGTAAAGTGCATTTCGTACTCTTTGTCGTCGATGTTGGAAGAGTGCTCGAACCACGTTGAAAAATACGTGCTCATCCTCGACCACAAATGGCGGATGGTGTGGTCTTATCATGACAATTGAAGACGTGACTTTCGGTTGGGGAAAAAATGAAGTCGGTGGCACTTCATCTAGCAGCTCAACGGATGCCCTATAACTAACGTTCACCGTCAAGCGGCTGTAATCGTCCGATCCATGTTTTGCAACGAGTCGTTCAGCGAATTCGCGTTGGTACATCAACACAGCCAGCTCGAATTTGTGCTCGAGCAGCTTGAACGTGATGTCGGAAGAGATACCATAGGGGAGGTTCGCAACGACTTTTTTAAACTTAGGTAGTTGAACGCGCAAAGCGTCCCCGCACAGCAGTTCAACGTTCGGGTGGTTTTCCAGCCGCTTCTTCAGGATCTTTACGAGTCTTTTATCCCGTTCCACTACTATCACTTTCCCAGCGCGTTGTGCTAATAATAGTGTTAGATTGCCAATTCCAGGACCAATCTCGAGCACAACATCGTCGCGCGAGAGTTCAGCATAATCAACCATTCGCTCCAGAACGGTTGGATCAATTACTTGGTGCTGTCCAGCCCGTTTGCTGAGTTTTATGCCATAATTTCGCAACAAGGCTAAAGTCTGACCCAACATCACCCTAATTATTCGTGCCGTACCTAATTAGGCTGGGTTATCGATGGTCTCGGAGACCTTCAAGCGCAGGAAGGAAGGGTTGTTCAGGCAGTTAAAACAAAGTGGAGCCCTAACGCCCGAACTTGAACGAGCGATTATGGATGTTTACGGCGGTCGGGGGAAGAGGGCTTTGGATGTTGTCAAATGTCAGCGTGTCGTGAAAAAGGGGCAGCGATGGTTCGTGCGTGGGAAAGCTGACGAGTATGAGGTCGTCCGCGATTTCTGCACCTGCCGTGATTATGTAATGAATATAGCTACGGAAAAAGCAGGCGTCGACATGTGTTATCATGCTCTTGCGAAAAATATATGTGACATTCTTAATTCGTACTACGTGATTGAACCACGGAATTAGGTCTTTTGCGCCTTAGATAGTGGATTCCTATCGGACAAAGGTCATTTACTGGACATATCTCGTGAAGAGGGTTCTGGGCGCGGCAGTAGCGCCGACCCAACTGAATAAGAAACATGTGGGCTTGACTTCTTCTCCCAACAGGTGTAACCTGTTCGAGTTTTAGTTTGTCCTGTCCGTAGTCATCTTTTGACGATGCAAACTTGAGACGTTTGGAAATTCTGAACACATGAGTATCAACAGGCAATACATCCCGTCCTGCCCCGAAAGCCAGCACGACGTCGGCAGTCGTGTAACCCACCCCTGGGAGCGACAACAGCTCTTGCCTTGCTTTTTCAGATGGCATACGGAGCACCGAGTTGAGGGCACCGCCGTATTTTTTCAATATGGCGCGTGAGATGTCCTTCAATCGTTTGGATTTAATTCTAGACAGACCCGCTGGTCGAATTAGCTCTCGGATTTCGCGTACATCGGCTTTTGCCAACTGTTTAGGAGTTCGGAACTTTGTGATCAGGCGGTCGTAACCAGTACGGGTGTTGCGCCAATTAGTGTTTTGAGAAAGCACAGTGCTAACAAGCAATAGAAATGAGTCATTAGTGTAACGGTGCCATGGTTCGAACTCTGAGTTTAGACGGTCGAGAATTTTCATCATTCGGCGTCGATCGTCTTCTCGCTTCATCTTTAAATCATATTCTACCCTAGATCGAACGTTGGTGAGGTTTGG
>JAUWXD010000087.1 GCA_030616505.1 Hadesarchaea archaeon | reverse complement strand
CGGAACCGATGGGGCTAGTCTCAAAGCACTTCGATATCATGGACTTTGTCGCGTGGAAAGACCGAATCGAGGTCGAGGTTGCAGCGCGGGATTCTAAGCAATCGTTTCGTTCTCTCTTCAACGTATCTACACAGAAGGGGTACCTACCAGTCATGCAAGAGCAAAAGGGGGAAATCAAGCTTGCGATGTTGCGGTATCCAACGGTCAAACCAGGAAACGTCGTGATAAATGTCATTCTACTTGGAGCAACTTTTCTGACGACTTTCGCAGCTGGGTATTTTCTCCTCTTTCCCGGGCATGTTTCTTATGCGGCTCTCTTTTCATGTTCGATCATGCTCATGCTAGGTACTCACGAGATGGGGCACAAGATTGCCGCATGGCGCAACGGGGTTAAATCTACCTTGCCATACTTCATTCCAGCCCCAACTTTTCTCGGCACGTTCGGGGCGGTCATCAGCATCAAGAGCCCGATTCCTACTAAAGAAGCGTTAGTCGAGATAGGGGCAGCTGGGCCCCTCGCAGGTTTTGCAATGGCTATCCCGCTCACAATCCTTGGTTTGGCGTTATCGACACCAGACCCAGGAGGTTTTGCGCTACCCATGACGCCGGCCATATTTGCCGTCATGCAACTCGGTATCTTCGGTTACGTTCCCGCTGCCCTGCAGCTTAATCCGCTGGCCTTCGCAGGTTGGGTGGTTCTACTGTTGACAATGTTCAATTTGCTTCCTGCAGGTCAGCTCGACGGGGGACACGTCGCGAGAGGTCTTATGAATCGCGAGAGGCACTACACGCTGACCCGCACGCTAGGTTTTTCGTTGTTTTTGACGGGTATCTTCTTCCCGGGGTTCCCGCTGTGGTTTTGGGGCTTTCTCATCATCCTAATGTTCAGAGGATACCATATGGGGGCGCTCGACGATGTTTCCATATTATCAGGACGTCACAAAATACTAGCGATCGCGGCCCTTGTGGTATTTCTGCTTTGCCTGCCCGTGCCAGTGGGCTGACAAACACGTAAATAGATTGTCACAAAATTTGAACTTGTGGTGTAAAGGTGGTAGGGAAATTCATCTCGATAGATGGGCCGGATGGGTGTGGTAAGAGCACTCATGCAAAACTACTTGCTCGATGGTTACGCTCACAAGGATATGAAGTCGTCATCACCGACGAGCCGACGAACGGAGTGTTTGGTAAGCTAATCAAACAGGTTCTAAAGGGCGAATTAAAAATGCCAACCGCTACCGAGGCACTGCTTTTCGCGGCCGATAGGATACAACATGTCGTAAACCTCATCACGCCTTCCGTGCGAGCAGGCAAGATCGTGCTGAGTGAGCGGTATGTCTACTCCTCTCTGGCCTACCAATCTGCACGCGGGTTGTCGATAGATTGGATAAAAAAGATAAACAAGTACGCCCCCAAGCCCGACATGACAATTTTGATTGACGTACCCACCACGGTATCGTTTGCTAGGATTAAGTGGCGCAGGCTTGATGAGTTTGAGAAGGATTTGATGCTTCAGGATCAAGTGCGCCAGAACTACATACAAATAGCCGAGCAGGATGGGCTGAAAATCGTCGATGGTGCCCGCCCCACTGATGAGGTCCAAGTAGACATAAGAAAGCTCGTCAGTGCCGTACTTTGATTACAAGGAGCGGAAATAGTTGAAATTGGTCTTGGACACAAATGTTTTCATCGCGGCTTATTTCAACCGAAGAAGCGCTTCTGCGAGAATCATTGACCTCTGCTTCGTGGGCGAGCATCAATTGGTATTTTCCTCACGCCTTCGCAAAGAAGCCGAAGCCATCCTCAAAAACGTGAAGGCGAATCCAGAATTCGTGGGCCGGTTAAATAAACTTTTTGCAGACGCCCATGAAGTCAAACCAAAGGAAAAGGTTTGGGTAGTGAAGGAAGACCCAGATGACAACAAATTCTTGGAATGCGCTTTCGAAGGAAAGGCGGACTACATAATCACCTCTGATAGACACCTGCTTGAACTTGGAGAATTCGCTCGAACAAAAATCTGCAAGCCGACCCAGTTTCTCAAGGTCCGTGATTGACGCTTACATGCTTATCTGGGCTGATAATGGAAGGGTTTTAAAAACATCTGCAGCCGCACGCTCAACCTTAGCTCGATGTTCGGGCAAAGTGTAGACGCGGACGATATCGATGTATCCTTTAAGTACATTGATCAGGCGCGAGTACTGGGAAAGTTGGACGAGTTCCTTCTGTCCTTCACCCGTCACCCTGAAGACAGGCACTTCCATCGGGTCAATCTCCCTGGGGTAGTATGGAATCGAGTCCAAGGTTGGGACATCAACGATTACATTTTCCGGGTCTACGCTCGCAAGCTTCGCTATCTCAGACTCCTTCTGGTGGCGTACCGCCTCGTCGCCGAGTAGCTTCGCCACGTAGGGATCGCGGATGTGGACATCACGCTGATAAGCTGGTTTGAGAAGTCTCCGCGTGTCCAATCTGTCCATCGCAGTCTTTGCGTTTTCCACGAGCTTCCGTTTAGCTTGGTCGAAGTCCTTTGGGTCAAGCTCGCGCAGCTTGGTCGTCACGTAGGCGTCGTCCATCATCAGGAATTCATCGACATCCTTGAATGTCGTGAGCCCGATTAGTTCGTGCGCGTAATCCATGGCCTTGTGGAGTAAAATCTCCGCCGCCCGGACTGCGTGGTGATAATAGACAGCGAGAAACATCTCGTACCGCGCAATCATGAAAGCCTCCAGCGCGTAGAGGGCTTTTAAATCGATGGCTATGTCCTTGTCGCAGACCTCCATGGCTTGAGCAAGGCGGCTGATGTCGATGCGGCCGTACTCGACTCCGGTGTAGTAGGAATCGCGCACTAGAAAATCAAGCTTATCTGCGTCGACTTGGCTTGCTACTATCTGATGCAAGTAGCGCTTGCTCTTGGGTTTTTTCCCAAAAGCGAGTTCGGTTATATCTGTGGGCTTGAAACCGCACTCTTTGAGCGTATCCGCGAGCTGGCTCTTCTTCACCACCTCCTCACCCATCTGCTCATGGTTCATCCCCCGGTG
>JAUWXD010000016.1 GCA_030616505.1 Hadesarchaea archaeon | reverse complement strand
GTTTGACATCTACGCCACTGTATCCCGCTGAACCCACTTCCTGTGCTAGGAAAGTCTCGAGTTCGACACGTCTCAACCCACGTTTTATAAAAGTCTGCTTAGCCGGCATTAGGATGCCTCCTTTAGGACTATTTCGACGTTCGTGAGTGGCTTGTTGAATGGTGTCGCCCGTCCAAAAGCTCTTGGCAAAATTCCTGGTATGGTAATACCTTTGTAGGCGCTGGCATGCACTATCTTGAGCTTTTCAATATCAAACCCTTTGTAACTCGCGTTAGCCTCAGCGTTGTTCAGTACCTTTAAAATCTCTCGAGCAGCCTTAACAGGGTATCGTCCACTGTCGCCAGCTCCCTTTCTGTGGGCAACCTTCTTTCGGTGGCGCACAAAGGGGACAGCTTTTTTCTTTTCTCGGACCGCTTGTAAGTATTCCTTGGCAGCATTCAGACGCATACCTCGTATCGCTCGGCAGACTTCCGTCGCATGTTTCGGAGAAACTCGCATTTCCTTGCCAAAGGCTTTCGCGCAAGGCCCTTCAATTTTATCAGAATAACCGAACTTTGGCATTGACAATCACTTTAGTGGTACGTACAAAGAACTCCTAGTTGCGCCTATTCCGGGCATGCCATGAGTGACTTTCCTCCGAGTTTGGGAGAACTCACCCAGGCGGTGGCCGATCATCTCTGGTTTTACCTCAACCATGACGAATTCTTTTCCATTGTGAATCGCGAGCTTCAAGCCAACCATATCGGGGAGCACAATCATTTCCCTGCAATGGGTTCGGATTGGACCGTCCTTCCCAGCTGCTTTCACGTGTCTTATGCGTTCAATCAGTTTCTTTTCCCGGGGTGTGAGCCCTCTGACTAATGAACGCCGTTGTCGTGCTGGCAATAGCTTCGCGAAATCATCCAAGGACAGCTTTTGGAGTTCCTCAATTGAGTATCCTCTGAAGATAAATTTTTTCTTCACCATGGGTTCACCTCTCTCCTGTTCTCCTTGCCCCTATTAACCCCACTTTTTGACCTGGGGGTGCCCCTTTAGAAACCGTTTTGGGTCTGCCAGCATGTTTTCCTCGCCCACCCCCGAACGGATGGTCAACGACGTTCATCGCAACGCCACGCACGTGAGGGTATGGTTTCCCTCTCGCAAGCATAATATGGTGGCGTTTTCCAGCTTTAATGAAAGGTTTGTCCGAACGTCCACTTCCAGCCACCGTTCCGATGATTGCGCGGCAACGGGGGTTAATGTCTCTTATCTCACCAGATGGGAGCTGGATAGTAGCGATTCCGACATCGTGGGCAATCAAAGTAGCATAAGTACCGGACGACCTGGCAAATCGACCTCCATCTCCAGGTCGTGATTCGATATTGTGGATTGGGGTCCCTTCAGGAATTTCGGCCAGCGACAGCGTATTCCCTAACTTGACGGGAACCGAGACGCCAGCGGCTATCCTATCCCCTACTTTTATTCCCTCGGGTGCAAGGACCAAACGCTCTTGACCGTCACCGTATCGCACTCGGGCAACTGGAGCGCTCCTGCCAGGATCGTTGAGGATGTCTACTACGGTTGCTTCTCCAGTTTCCTCGGGCGGAGGCAATTTCACTTCGCCTAGGCTTCTCCAGGATTTCGATCGGTAAGTAGGCGAACCTTGTCCAGGTCGTTGTGCCCTAATACGTTTACCCATTCAAATCATCCCCAATTTGGCGGCTACTTCATCAGCCATAAACTCTGGCGCGAGTTTCACGTAAGCGCGCTTTTTTCCATCTGGAGTTATCCCCGTCCCCACGTTGTCCACTTTCACCTCAAAAAGTGTTTCCACAGCATGTTTGACGTCGGATTTGGTGGCATCATTTGCGACGATGAATATTAGCTTGTTTTCGGATTCGATTAGTTTCACGGCTTTCTCCGTCGCCTGCGGGTAGAGCAGTACTTTGTGCGGGTCCTTCATGTGAATAACCCTCCAGCCAATTTTTGGATGGCTCCTCTAGTCCAAAGAGTTAGTCGCCCAGGTGTGCCTCCGGGGGCAAGCGTCTCCGCATTGAGTAACGGCACCTTCATTACCTCGATGCCTGGGAAGTTTCTTGCCCCGCGGCTGATTCCCTTATCCTCGCCGATTATGATGAGCGGTCCAACCGCCTGTTTGTATTTTCTGCCCCTCATTTTACCACGTCCAGCCCGCACTCGTTTGCTTTCATTCACCCGTTCGACATCGTTCCATAATCCCAACTTCTGGAGCACACCCTTGGCCTCTCCCGACGTTTTTAGTCCCTCGAGCTCATCACTTACGACCACAGGAAGCGCGGTGACTTTGTCAATGATGTGCCCCCGAAAGACGACGAGTTTTTTCTCCTTGGTGGCTGCTATTGCGGAGCGAATGGCGAGGCGGCGCTCCTTTTTGTTTATGCGCTCCCTAAGCACCTTTTCAACTTTTGGTGGGTGGGCTCGTCTGCCCCCCACCGTGTGAGGTGCAACTGCTCCTTTGCCCGCAGCAGGAGATTTAGTCCCCTTCACTCGGCGCACACGGGCGGCTCCAAATCCTTTGCCCCATGTTTCTGCAGATGTTCGTTTGCCGGCCATCTCGTCTACCCCCCACGGTTGGAGCCTAGCAGTTTGAGCGGCAAGGACAGCACGTTTTATCACATCGGGTCTTATCTCTGTGGCAAAGATTAGCGGAAGCTCGATTTCTTCGAGCGGTTTTCCTTCTAGAGAAAGCACTTGGATCTTCATGTTTACGCACCCTGTTGTGATACAGTACTCACGTAGGTGATGGATGGCGGTGAGGTTGGGGCACCCCGCGACAGCCTCATAGGCCACCTGAGCTGCACAAGACGTTTTGTGGGTCCAGGGACCGAGCCTGCCAATACCAAGAATTCCCCTTTTACTTGACCGTAACGTAGAAAACCTCCACTTGGTGTGATTTCCTTACCCTCGCTTCCCATCTTCAAAACACGTTTGTTGAGCTCAGTGCGTTGATGGTAGCCCATCTGTCCCGAGGCTGGAACCGTCCACATAACTCGCGCAGGGGTCCATGGACCAAGTGTTCCTACCTGTCGGTGTCCCTCTTCACTTTTCCTGGGCAATATTTTGATTCCCCAACGTTTGACTGGACCTTGGAACCCTTTGCCTTTGGTTATCGCAAGGACATCGGCGTACTCTCCTTCCTTGAACACATCCCCTGCCTTGACATGTTTTCCGAGCAGTCCCTTAGAATAATTCCAGCGTTCCTCAACCGAGCTGCCCCCGACGCGGATCTCGAGCAAGTCTGGTTTTTTCTTCGAGAGATTGGTGACCTTTGGTTGGGTACAGGCAATTACACGGATGTCTTTAACATTGCCTTCTTTGACTAGCGCTTCAGCCCGCTCGAGAGCTTTTTGAGCGTCGTATTTTTTGGGAAGGTTCAAAGCACGAGAGAGTTCTTTTGGAAGTTCGGTTGTCCAAATCTCCGTAGCTGTGTTTAGCCCTTTTGTGCTTGAGGTGTAAACACGAACCGCACAGATGACAAGTGGTGGCGTTTCTAGGACGGTCACGGGGACGCTTACTTCTTGACCCGCTGTCAGGCTTCCCTTGTGGTCATCAATCATGAAAAGCTGAACCATCCCTGCTTTGTAACCGGCGAATCCCTGTAGTCCAAGTTTAGCTCCCGCTGACCATGCCCGCACTTGGGCAATCGGTCTGGGTGCCCGCACACGGGGCATGTATGCTAACGAGCCCCGTCTCGGTCTGTGCTTTCGTCTTCCCATTCTATCCCTCGATGAGCATGTTCAGTAGCGCGAGTGTGGCTACAAGCGCCTCCTCGGTCCGGACTGTCGCCGTACCTTGGTCCGGAATCGTGTTGATTATGGCGTCGAAGAGTTCATCAGCATCGACGCCCTGGCGCTCGCAAATCTCAAAGAGACCCGCATAGGGCCCCCCGAAGGTTACTGCCACGCTGTGAGATTTGCTACTCTTTATCGCTTGCACGGCTTCATATAAATTTTGGCCGAGCCGCGATGTGCCGACAGAATAATCAGTCTTCAGTACTTTTAAGCCCTCCGCGAGCCCCCCCGCCTGCATGATTTCGTATCCCCAGTACAATGGAACTTCGGCTCTCACTGCGGGTGTGACTGGTATGACGTTGCCAGATTTTTTTCCTAGTTTGACTGTCAACCGCCGGCCAACTTTGAATTTTTCACCAACAACCGCTTTTTCAGGGAGACCTATCTCCAACAGGCTTTGGTTTTTGTTGGTTTCGATGACAACTCCCTCGCGGTAGTCTCCGAGTTTGTTTTTTTCGTTCCTGAGTGGGTGGTGGGGCGTCCTCAAAGGAGGGAGCAAGCCAGCGTAGCGAAGTTCGCTGGTGTGGGGGAAAAGCAACTTGCGTAGATATTGCGGTGTTTCCATGTAATTCAGAAGAGAGATGATTAACTTAGCTTCAATAGCTTGGTTTTTCGTATTTGAATCGTCATCGTTGTAAATACAAACTTTATCGACACCGAAGATGGCAAGCGCACGCCCTATTGAACCAATTTTGACCGTTTTCTGGCGGAGCTCTGAAGCATCGGCCACCAGCGAGGTCGGCAAAAGAATAGATACTGAAAGTTTCGATGTCATGTCTCTAGCCCTTTGTTACACCAATGGGTTTCAGTCGAGCGACCATTCGAGCGATTCCAGCCTTGTGGGAAACCTCTACCACCTTGTCAATATTTTTGTATGCGTCAGGCGCCTCCTCAGCTATAACTGAAATTTTCGCTGCTTTAACGATGATGCCTTTAGCTTCGAGTTCTTTGCGGATATTCTCACCCCAGAACCGTTTGAGGGCCGCGGTTCGGCTCATGTGGCGTCCAGCGCCGTGAGCGGTTGATGCAAAGGTCTCCTGCATGCCTTGCTCGGTCCCAACCATCACGTATGAGGCTGTGCCCATATCTCCCGGGATGAGGACTGGTTGCCCAACGCTCCGGTACTTTGAGGGAACATCAGGATGCCCCGGTGGGAACGCGCGAGTGGCGCCTTTCCTGTGCACACAGACCCGCTTTTGCTTTCCGTCGACTCGGTGCTCCTCGAACTTAGCGATGTTGTGTGCGAGCCCATAGATAAGGTGTAGGCCCAATTTTTCGGCATCTTGCCCAAAGACTTCCGCGAACGATTCTCTCACCCAATGCGTGATCATTTGTCTGTTTGTGAAGCCGTAGTTTGCAGCGCATGCCATCGCTGCGAGATATGCCTGCCCCTCAGGTGAACTAATCGGTACGTTAACAAGCTCTCTATCTGGGAGAGTTATACCATATTTTCTAACGATAGGTTCCATGGTTCTTAAATAGTCGGAGCAGACTTGGTGACCTAGGCCTCTCGACCCTGTATGAATCATAACCGTGACTTGTCCTTCGTGAGTTATCCCAAAGGACCGAGCTACTTCCGGGTCAAGAATTTTATCAACTACTTGAATCTCCAAAAAATGATTTCCGCTTCCAAGGCTACCAAGCTGAGGGAGACCGCGCTCTTTTGCACGCTGACTTACTTTACTTGCATCGGCGCTGGTAAGGCACCCTCCCTCTTCAAGTCTTTCCATGTCTTCTTTCCAACCAAAACCATTTTCAACAGCCCACTTCACGCCGTTCTCAAGGACCTCGTTAAGCTGGGAGTAAGTAAGCCTGACCTTTCCTTTGCTGCCCAAGCCGGAGGGCACGTTTCGGAAGAACGCGCCAACTAATTCGCGGAGTTTTGGCTCAACGTCGTTTTTATCAAGATTTGTCTGCAACAACCGTACTCCACAGTTGATATCGTATCCGACGCCCCCTGGGCTGATGACGCCTGTTTCTGCATCGGTTGCAGCGACTCCTCCAATTGGAAACCCATATCCTTGATGACCATCTGGTAGGGCGATGCTATATTTGTAAATTCCTTGAAGAAAGCTAACGTTAGTAGCTTGCTCAAGCGTCAGGTCCCTACGCATCTCGTTCAGCAACTCGGCGTCAGCGTAAATCCGCACAGGGACTCGCATGCCTCGTTTGTAGTCCTGGGGGATTTCCCAGCGTACTTCATCGATTTGTTTTATCTCGCCCGTCCATGGCATTTTTCCACCAGAATAAATAATGTATCATGCTCTAATTACCCTTCTGTCGTGAGATTACAGTTAGATATCTACGACCGCCTGCACCCAGCAACGTTCCTTCTCATGTTTGATTTCCATCATGTGGTATGTCATCGCTTTGACCGCTCCTCGCTCGTGATGCTGGGCTGGGTTAAACGGTTCACCCCATGCTTTTGCTTTAAGTTTTAACTTATTCGGTGATTTTGAAATATCGACCTCGAATTTTGACATGACCAACCCTCTCGTATCATGAGAGTAGATGAGTTTGTCCAACCAGTCATATAACAATGCCCCCTCATCTTCAGCCTCCAACTCGATTTCGACTTCTTCTTGCGGCTCGACCTTGCTCGTGTCCACCATCACCTCAAATAGTGCTAAGGCAGCGTTCTCAAAAGCCTCGGCTAAATCGCGTCCATAAGCCCGGAAGCCGATGTCCGACGGATGCTCGACCCACTCGAAGCGCTTCATGTTATCTCCCAGCGCCGGGGAAGGGATTCGAACCCTTGAGGCCCAAAGGGCCACACGCTCTCAAGGCGTGCGCCTTACCTGGCTTGGCTACCCCGGCACC
>JAUWXD010000012.1 GCA_030616505.1 Hadesarchaea archaeon | reverse complement strand
GGTCCCCATGGCGCTGTAGGTATTGGTAAAGCGTCTCTGCAATTGTTTTGATTTCTCCATGGTTCAATTTCTCAGGCGCTTGAACTTGTCTGAGGGGATAGACTTCTCTCAGTTCCTCTGGGACGACTCCAAAAGGGTGAACAAGTCTAATGATGTGGGTTTTTTCTGATTCCTTTAATCCATGAGGCTTTCCTTTGAGAGAGGGTATGATTGCCAAAATGGGATGAGTCGAAGGTTCATATCTTTCTTCAAGTCTGCGCGCATGGCGTAGAACTTCTGGACGTTCGGATGACTCCTCGCCGGAGTAGTAAAAGGCAGATGGTTTTGTTACAGGGTCAAAACGTTCTATAAAATCTCCATAACTCAGTAGCTTTCTGAGACCATCCAGCAGAAGAGGATGGGCGCGGCATCTGAGCTGGACATATTCCCAAAGCCTTCCTTCAACTATAGCTTGACGGATACGTCGAAGCTCTCCAAACGTAACGTGGAGGTTGTGTTTAGCCAAGATTTTAACACGCTCATCGTCTGGAGTTTTCCGTAACTTTTCCGGGGAAGTGTTGACACATATTGGACATTCACACGGAAAGCACGAGAGTTCTTTCAAGTGAAGTGTTCCCTCGGGGGTCAGGTATCTTCCGTCTCGCGCATACAGCACATAGGCAGCGGAGTCAAAGAGATCGCACCCCATCACCACCGCCAACGCCAACATCATCGGGTGCCCGGCGCCAAAAAGATGAACGGGGCGTTGGAGAGGTAAGTTCCGTTTCGCCGCCATCACCAAATTTACGAGCTCGGCATATCTGTATCCTTCGAGTAACTCAACGGGACTGCCTATGGCGTGCAGGTGATAGTCGAGTACACCTATTCCACGTGCCGACTCTGCCACCAAGCCGCTGAAGAGTCCACCTTGTACAGGGCCGCACCACATTACATTTTTGTTAGAGCGGAGTTTGACGGCTTGGCGAGCGCGTTCAAGCGTTACCCGCACGGTTTCGGCAGCACGTTCCCTTGTCGTGTGGATTCCCGTGGGAATATCAAGTATAGTGGCGATATCGGGTGCGATGGCGTCTTGGTAACGCACTATCTCCTCTGGCGAAACTTCCACACTACCATATCGAAGAATCTGGAACCCACCAGAGTCCATCATTACTGGCCCGTCGTACTCTAATATTCCGTGGATTCCGTGCTCCACGGCTTCATCACCAAAGCGACGCAGGGTCAAATAGGCGTTTGTCATCACGAGCTCAGCGCCGAACTCTCGCTTCATTTCTGTTGGAGTTAAAATCACATCTGATGGCTTGATGACAGGCATGAGAGTAGGAGTCGTCACCTCACCATGAGCCGTGGTCAGCTTACCGACCCTACCCATACCATCTCGATGTAGTATTTTGAAGATGGAATCACCATGTGGTAAGTATTGTCAAGCATCAAAAGTTTTATTGAGAGTTTAGAAACTCTAACAAACCAAGTATTTGCCATCAGCCAGGTCTTTACAAAACTTATTGATATGTTCTAGCTCGTTATCCATCGTTTCCGCTATCTGTTTCCTAACGCTGTCTACGCCGACTCCTGGTTTGGTGATGACTCGCGCCACAGCTATTGCTGGCTCGTCAATTGGTTTTCCTATCTGACTTACAAGCCAAACATAAACTTCCGTTAGGTCTGGCACTTTGACATAAATTTCATTCGCGATTTTGTGGGTGAGGATATTGTATATCTTCCCGACATGACTTACCGGGTTTTTCCCAGCAGCCGCTTCTGATCCTGTATGCCGGTTGAGTGGGATGACTCCATTTGGTCTGTTTCCCCTACCGACTTGTCCAGAGTCAGCACCGTCCGCGCTCGTACCAAGCACGGTGAGGTAAACCCCGTCGACTCCTCTACCTCTCGCATCAAGCGTATTCAATCTAAGGTCAATCTTTTTGAAGTTGTGATTTTCATTGATAAACTGACGAACTTGTTCTAGGACCTCTTCCTTTTTCTTGAAGTAGTCGTTCTCGTTTTCAACGAATTTGTCAACGAAGGCAGCTCCCACTATTAGAGAAATCCCACTGTCTTTTCTGATTCCCATTACTTTCACGTCTTCGCCGACAACAGGGAACTCCTTTTTGAACTTTTTCGAGTTGAGAAACCGTTCGGTCTTCAACACAATCTGCTCGGTAGAACTCATGGGTGCATAACCGACAGCAGCTGAGGTATCGTTTGCACTGAGGATATTGCCCTCACGTTTGAAGATGTCAGTTAGTGCAGCTGAACCTGGTTTGAGTTCGACTTGGTAGCGCACATGTTTTTCAGGATCAACGAATCTCAAGTTCTCCTTAATCCAGTTTTTTGCTGCCCCCACCGCTATTTTTTCTACCGATACAGCATCTCCTCCGACTTCCGCCGTAGCTCGGTCCCCAAATATCAAGAGCATTGGTTGTTTGACATTACCACCGCCAAACTTCGTCTCAACCTCGCCCGCAACTAACAATGATTTGTCGGCATTATGATGCATGATTGAACCAAATTTTTTCAAATACTCTCTACTCAGTTCGACAGAAACTCTGTCTAAAATTGAGTCACATATCGAGTCAGGATGACCAAGACCCTTTCGCTCGACTATCTCAAATTTCTGTTCCTCAAGAGGAGTCTGGTTACACCCCTCGACCACGATGTCTCGTGTCAAGTTTATACCTCTCGGATTCGTATGTAAGTGAGCTATTTATATGTTTTGTGTAAAAAACAACTAGTAGGAATAGGCGGTTTCATTGGGGATTTTGAGGCCATCTGAACTCAAAGCGGTGCGAGTACGTATGGGGCTCACTCAAGCCAAGCTAGCCGAGTTGGCTGGAGTGACCCAAGCTTATATTGCCAAAATCGAAGCTGCCGCCGCCGACCCCAGGGTTTCCACGCTCGAAAAAATCTCTAAAGCCCTTGAGCAAGGAGATGTCGAGGGTAAGCGTGTTTCAGTAAATCAGATAATGTCATCCCCCATCATTTTTGCCAAATCCAACGACAAAATAGAGCGGGCAGTCAAGATGATGGAATCACGTGATATATCGCAGCTTCCTGTGTTTGAGGGAAATGTTCAGGTGGGTTCGATATCTGAAACAACTTTGGTCCGAAAAATAACCTCTGGTGAAAATATGCTTAGGTTGCTCAAACGCAACATCAGCGAGATAATGGATGAACCTTTTCCAACTGTTGGCAAGGATGCCGACATCGATGTTGTTTATCATTTGCTCGAGCACGAACCTGCCTTGTTGGTGGTAGAACACGGGAAGCCGGTCGGCATCGTAGCTAAAGCAGACGTGTTCAAACTTGCAGGGAAGAGCAAAAGCTGAACTAAGCCCTGCCATATTTTTATGTTCAACACCCGAAAGATAGTGTTGATTTCATGGTTGAATTGAAGGAAAAGATTGCCAGATGGATCGCAGGGGATATATCCCTCTCAGATGACCACGGGGCAGCAATCAAGCGTTGGCGGGAGAGGTTCGAGTTAACTCAGACTACTCTGGCCAAGACCATTCACATTTCTCCGTCTGTGATTAGTGATTATGAGGCTGGGAGAAGGAAGTCTCCAGGAGCCACCACAATCAAACGCATAGTGGAGGCTTTTCTCGACGTAGACGAAAAAGAGGGGGGTAAGGTCCTGAGGACCTTTTCTCAAGTTTTTGGCACCCAACTACCTCCAGATGTGGTGTTAGAAATTCGGGAATTTGGCGAGCCGATTGATGGGAAGGTTATATGTAAGGCGGTGAAGGGGGAAATTTCAGCATGTAAGGATTTGCTTGATCGAAAGCTCTTCGGGTACACTGTGATAGACAGCCACAAAGCAGTCCTCGGGCTCTCGACCGACGATTTTAGACGTTTGTATGGTCTGACTACCGAGCGCGTGCTCGTCTTTACGGGTGTTACGACTGGACGCTCCCCGATGGTGGCAGTGAAAGTTATTGGGATAACTCCCGGAATGGTGCTTTTACATGGAGAGCTCAAAGAGCCCGATGTAATTGGAGTACAAATAGCCAAAATTCTAAAGGTACCGCTCGTAGTCTCAAGACTATCATCAGTGGGGGCATTGTTAGAGGGACTTCGTAAGTGTGCGCACTGAGGGTCAAATCAGCATTTTTTCCGCACCACGGCAGTTGTCGATGTTTTTTTCGTCAATCGAAAGGTTTTTATTTTCTTTACTGAAGCAGAAACACAAGACTAGTTGGGTAAATGCAAAAGGTGGTCGTAAAAAATGGATGTAGGTATAGTCGGTTACGGCGTTTACATCCCAAGATATCGTATCCGAGTGGAAGAGATAGCCAAGGTTTGGGGAAATGACCCAGAACGTATCAAACAGGGGTTACAGGTACATGAAAAATCCGTACCAGCCCCAGACGAGGATACTGCAACTATAGCGGTTGAGGCAGCGCGTAACGCGGTAAAGCAGGCAGGAATTGACCCCCAAGAGATAGGTGCGATTTACGTTGGTTCGGAGTCCCACCCTTATGCGGTTAAACCCACGGCCACGATAGTAGCGGAGGCTATAGAAGCTACCCCACATCTCACAGCGGCTGACTACGAGTTCGCTTGCAAGGCAGGGACGGTGGGAATCCAAACTTGTATGGGTTCCGTGCAGTCCGACATGATAAAGTATGGCATGGCAATCGGTGCCGACACCGCTCAGGGGGCGCCTGGTGATCCGCTTGAATACACAGCCGCAGCCGGAGGAGGTGCTTTCATCATCGGTAAGAACAGGGGTGAGACATTAGCCGCGATTGAAGGCACGTATTCTTATACGACCGATACACCCGACTTCTGGCGTCGGGACAGGAAACCATATCCGAGGCACGGGGGGAGGTTCACCGGAAAGCCCGCCTACTTTAAACACGTGATATCTGCTGCGCATGGTCTTCTCCGCGAGCTCAAGCTCACCCCTCAAGATTTTGTGTACGCGGTGTTTCACCAGCCAAACGGAAAGTTCCCGCTTCATGTTGCGCAAGAGCTGGGTTTCAACAAGGAACAAGTGTTGCCTGGCCTGCTGGCACCCACGATTGGTAATACGTATTCTGGAGCATCTATGCTGGGCTTGGCAGCTGTCCTCGACCAAGCTAAGGCAGGGGACCGTATCCTTGTTGTATCTTACGGCTCTGGCGCTGGGAGCGATGCTTTCAGTATTGTGGTGAAGGATGTTATCGAGACAAAGCGCAAATCTGCTCCCAAGGTTGCTGACTACGTGAACAATAAGGCATACATTGACTATTCAACTTATGCCAAGTACAGAGGGTTATTGGTGAGATAAATGCGTGATGTGGCCATAATTGGAGTCGGACTTACCAAGTTCGGCGAGCTTTGGGACGTTTCTTTCAGGCAGATGATGATAGAGTCTGGGGCCCGTGCCCTCGAGGATGCCAATCTTGATGGGAAGGAAATAGATGCGATGTATGTCGGAAATATGTCGGCTGGTCAGTTCATTCGTCAAGAGCACATATCTTCTCTTGTAGCTGACCACTCTGGACTAGTACCTATCCCATCAACACGGGTCGAGGGTGCGTGCGCATCCGGTGGCCTCGCACTCCGTCAGGCAGTGATCACCGTCGCTTCCGGAATACACGATTTCGTCGTCGCGGCAGGACTAGAGAAGATGACCGATGTGTTGTCTGGGGTGGCAACAGGAGCGCTTGCAACTGCTGCCGATCAAGAATGGGAGGTGTATGTGGGAGCGACTTTTCCTGGGCTCTACGCGCTGATGGCACGTCGCCACATGTACGAGTTCGGAACGACTGAAGAACAAATGGCGACGGTGGCGGTAAAAAATCACCAAAACGCGTTTTTGAACCCATGCGCGCAGTATCACATGAAGGTTACTGTTGAATCCGTGCTTAACTCGGCACCTGTCACCCTTCCTTTAAAGCTCCTCGACTGTTCACCAATCACTGATGGCGCGGCTTGCGTAATTCTTGCTCCTGCGGAAAAAGCGTGGAAGTTCAATGATACCCCTATTCTAGTCACGGGCACCGGACAGGCAAGTGATAGCATTTCCCTTCACAGCCGTCCGTCGCTCACCAGCATGAGGGCGACAATAGAAGCAGCAAAGACTGCGTACAATATGGCAGGTGTGGGGCCTGATGGTATAGATGTGGCCGAGGTCCACGACTGTTTCACTATAGCTGAAATCATGGGAATCGAAGACTTGGGGTTCTGCAAAAAAGGTGAAGGGGGAAAAGTGACGCAGGAAGGTGAAACCGCGATTGGAGGTAGAATTCCAATTAACACCAGCGGTGGGCTGAAGGGGAAGGGACATCCAGTCGGTGCCACAGGTATCGCTCAAGCGGTGGAGATTACACAGCAGCTCCGCGGCGAGGCTGGAAAACGGCAGGTCGCTAGCGCGGAAGTTGGGATGACGCACAACGTCGGGGGCACAGGGGGCACCGCCGTCGTGCACATCTTCAAGAGAGGTGATTGAATGGCCGTCCCACGTTTCTGGCGAGAAATCCCTAGTAGGTACAACCTCATCGGGACCCGCTGCGGTAATTGTAACAAGGCCATATTCCCCCCACGATATATCTGTCCATTCTGCAGGAGAATGGGAAAACTGGAGCCTTACAAGCTGAAGCCGCGCGGCAAGATAGTTTCTTACACCGTTATGTATGTGGCTGGAGGTGGGTTCGAAGACCTGGCCCCATATGTTCTCGCCATAGTGGAACTTGAGGACGGACCGCGTCTTACAACTCAAATAACCGATTGTGATTCAACAGAGGTAAAAATAGGGGACGAGGTCGAAATCGTTTTCAGACGAATGGGTGAGGAGGGCGAGGAAGGAGTTTTGTATTACGGGTACAAAGCTCGTTTGATCAAGTCTTCTTGATTCTGGATAGAGCCAGGACCAATCAGTTTTGAGTCAGATTCGTCGTGTAAAAGTTAGGTAGCCCGTGTGTGCAATCATTCGCGTGCTCGGTCGGGTGGCGCCTGGTTTGACCTCGAACTCCCGGACTAAACACTCGATTGTTTGGTGATTTATAAAACGGTATTTTGGTAGCTCTTTGTATATCCTCTGAACGGGTTCAATACAAGGTGAAAACACTGCAAGGTATCCACCGGGCTTCAGCGCTAGTTCGGCGTGAGGTAGCACGTGTTCTGGTTGTGGAAGGTCAAGGGTGACTACATCTACATCTCGCTCGTCGATTCCATCGTAAATATCTTTGAGCTTCACAGACACCACGGCGTTCAAGCCAGCCATCTGTATGTTGTCCTCCGCCACGCGTTTGAAGTCCTCCCGCACCTCGTAGCTCACGACACGCCCGTTTGGTTTCACGAGGTTTCCCAAAAATATTGCAAGTG
>JAUWXD010000029.1 GCA_030616505.1 Hadesarchaea archaeon | reverse complement strand
GGATCCAGCACCATGTACCCGAACCCGTGCCCGAGGTTTTCGTGCCTTTCCCTGTGCTTCTTCAGGCCGTCGAGGTATCGCTGCGAGAGGGAGTATTTCGAGGACACGTTATCCTCGAGAATTTTCTTGAGCTTCGGAACCTTGCGCGAGGACGGCGGGAACCGAAAGCGGATGGGCTCCCTGAAACCCGCGATGAAAATCCTCGGCCTGTTATGGGGAACGCCGTAATATTTGGCGTTCAGCATCTCGGGGTAGACCTTGTATTCCAGCTCGTCCTCAAGTATTCTCATTATCTTCGTGTAGGTTCTCCCTCGGTCGTGCCTCTCCAAGTACCAGACATTTTCGAGGAGGAACGCGTACGGGCGCTTCGCCTCTAGGATGTCGGATATGGCGTGGAACAGGCCCCCCCGGGAATCGCGGAGCCCGCGCTTGCGCCCAGCAATCGAGAAGCTCTGGCACGGCCAACCCGCTAGCAGTATGTCGTGATCTGGTACGCTCTCTGGCTGGATTTGGGTAATGTCGCCAACGGGGCGCTCGCCGAAGTTTTCCCTGTAGGTGTCGCACGCGAACCTGTTTATCTCGCTCGCGAAGACGAACTCGATCTCGTCTTTGAACGCCTGCATGAACCCGAGGCGGAGCCCCCCGATGCCAGCAAACAAATCGATCGCTTTGTATTTCCCTTTTTTGGTTCCGTTCATAATCACTCAATCCTTTTCCCCGACGTGATGATGTTCGGCGGGGGGTCGATTACCGTGAGGTTTTGCAGGGACGCGAAAAAACCCTCGAAATCGCTTTCTCGGTGTACAGCGTCGATTCCGCGAACGTCTCGATCGACAATCTTCCGTTTCAGCCTTTTCACGGCGGGTTTCGAGTTAAGGGTGAGAAAATGAACCATAGCACGCATGTAAACGTTTTTCAGGGCTTCCCCTTCTGTGTTTATCTGCTTGTACCTTTCCCTCATGCTAGTTTTGAGGCTCAGCACAACGGGGCCGTGTTCCTCGGTGTATATCAGGAGATCGTGAACGACATCTGGAACATGGATGAGCGTTGCTTTAATGTAAAACGGTTTTATGTTTTTTTCGAGGAGCACCAAGCCCACCGCGAGTTCTAACCAACTGCCTCTCAGATTGCGGAGGGATCCCTCTGTTTCGCCTCTCGATGTTGCGAGATTCGTGCATCTTTTCATTATCCTTGGTATAAATGACGGATTGGCTATCTCTCTTCGTTCCATCGGTTTAATGGCTTCCCCGAAGTATCTGCCTGCTTTTCTAGCGGAAAACCCGATTTTCTCCAAAGATATTTCCAAATTTTCCCCGTTAATACTTGTGCGTTGTAATTAAAACTTTTGTCGCCTACGCCTACGACGAACGTTGTGCGGTTTTTCCTTTCCTAAAACGACATTCTCTGCCGATCGGGCACGTGCCGCACTCGGGGAATCTCGGTTTGCATACGAGAGCCGAAAAATCTAGCAGCGCCAGGTTGAACACTCTCCCCCTCCCCCTTGGGATGAGTTGCGACATGAAGGCGAACAGTTTCTTGTTGGTGTGCGGGGCTTGCTTCATCGCGCGCCTCCAGACTCTCCCCACGACCCTTCCCACATTCCAATCCACGATCGGCGCATCCTCCCCGTACGCGAAACAGAGTACCGCATTCGCGACATAATGACCAACGCCCTTGAGCGCGAGCAAGGCATCGGCGGTCGCAGGAACCTCGCCCCCGTGTTTTTCCGCCAGCTCCCCCGCGAGCTGCTTCAGCATTTTTCCTCGCTTCCGCAGCCCCAAGGATTCGATACAGCATTCAATTTCCTTTGTATCGGCCCTCGCCAGCGCACGGGCGGTCGGATACCTTCTAACGAATTTTCGGAATACGGGCTCTACCTGCTCAGCCTTGGTTCTCTGCAGCAAAATTTCTGCGATTAGAATTTTGTAGGGCGAATCCGTTCTCCTCCACGAAAAGTCCCGTTTATGCTGCGCATGCCAAGCGAGGAGTCGGGCGGAGAAGGATTCCCTCCAGCCCGACATTGGTTCTTTCTCCATCGATTTATCTCTCGCGTTCGACGACGATTATCCCCCCATCCTTTCCGATGCTGAACTCCGCGCGCGTGCCGTATTCCTTAACGAACGCACAATCATTCATCATTTAACCATTTATTAAGCTATACAGTTAGACGCTCATGGCCTTATGAATCCGCACCCAGCTGAGTGTGGGATGGAAAGAACTCGGCAAGATCGCCCCGTAGAACCCTTTTTTTAGGCTGTTTACGCACGGAAGAAGTATTCACCGAAAACTATTTAAGCTCACCCACCCACCCATTTGTGGTGGCATGGCAAAGGAGCTAACCTGTCAGAACTGCGGCCACAGGTGGGAATACAAAGGGCACTCAAAGTATTACGCTTCCTGCCCGGTATGCCATTACAAGGTGAAAATTAAATGAAAAAGCCGACTGCTATTTCCTTATTTACAGGGTGCGGCGGTTGCTCACTTGGGGTGAAGCAAGCAGGCATAAAAGTCCTTGCTGCCACTGATCTAGACACCAATTGCGCCGCGACCTATCAGAGGAATTTTCCTGAAGTACCATTCCTCCGAAAAGATATTAGAAAGATCACAGCCGTCAATCTGCTGAACTTTGCGGGTACCTCAGGCAAAGATGTAGACATAGTCGTTGGGGGGCCGCCCTGCCAGGGGTTTACTTCGGCCGGATCCAAGAATTGGGACGACCCGCGTAATTCGCTGGTGAAAAGCTTTGTTGAGTTTGTAACAACAACCAAGCCTACTTGGTTTGTAATGGAAAACGTGGAAGGATTTTTGACTTCAAAACATGGCTTCTATTTGGCGGAGGTCGTACACCAGTTTGTTCGAGCAGGGTACTGGGTTAAGGTAGAAAAAGTAAATATGGCGTACTATGGTATCCCCCAGTACCGAAAACGAGTTTTTACTGTTGGTAATTTAGAAGGAGTGCAGTTCCAGTTTCCACAGCCGACACACTTGCCTAAGAAACCCCTGCCAAGGTTTCCTTTGCCGATGAACGTTAAAGAGAAATCATTCGACAATTTCTCACCACTAGTTAGTGTAGAGGATGCAATCGGTAACCTACCGGCCCAGGCTGAGCGTGAACCAATTGAGACACCCGAACCAACGACTGAATTTCAAAAATATCTTCACCGTTCGAGTTTGCTCTATCATCACATCACAAAGAAACTTACCCGCGGTGTCTACAAACGAATACAGGTGTTACAGCCAGAACAGAGAATGAAAGACCTGCCTGAATCACTACAGCACCCTAGTTAAAAACGCAGAGCTTATAGGCGGGTAATTGACGGTACTCCCACAGAAAAAAGAGGCGGCCCCCCCGCCGGGTTGCTCCGCCTTAGACCCAATCAGCCAAGCTTAACCATATCCTCGGCGGCGCCCACCGAATTCGTCCACCCGAAATATGATCGCTTACTAACACTAAGGGAGTGTGCCCGAATCCAGACTTTCCCGGATGACTTTATTTTTGAGGGATCTAAATCTTCGATCACCTCGCAAATCGGGAACGCAATCCCTCCGCTGTTTATGAAGATTCTTACTGAACATATTTTCTCATGCGTGTCGATGCGTTCAAATTCGCAAAAAGGACGCTGGCTTGGTATCGTAGGCACATACTCAAAGGGGATGAGCCCAACGCTTATCAAGTCGCTGGAGGCAATAGAAAGGAGGGCGCGTAATGCAACTAGAAAAGGAACTCTGTATAGCCATTAATGCTGCACGGACACTCGGGAAAATTAGATTAACTGATGCGCAACTGTACGCATTATGTTTAGTTATTTTGTCAGACTTGGGTAGACGTGACCTTATCACTGGAAAATCAGCCCCAACCGAACTCTTAGGGGGCGATTATTTCAGCATACCTATAAAGGAGTTTGAAATTGAGCTGCCTGAAGATTTCAACTTTGAAACAGAGTTTAAATTGTTTGCTAGAAATGTTCCCGACTTTATTTCCTACTTTAAGTGTCTTTGTGAACTTCATAAACGCCGATTGAAGTTTCAAGAGATTTTAAAGTTTCAGTGTTTTCCAGAAATAGAGCAAATCGTGCCGAGGTCTATACTTGAGTACAAGTTCACCTCTGATGAAGCACTTGCGTCATGGCTTGTTTGGAGAAAGTGGCTTTATGATATAGATAATCGTGCAGCACAAGAAACTGGCTATATGTTTGAGCCGATCTTAACTGCCGCGATTGGTGGTGTATCTTTCTCTGCCGAAAAATCCCCCATTCGCAGAAGTGATGAAACAAAAGGTCGGCAGGTTGATTGTATTGAAGGCAAAGATGCATACGAGTTTAAGATGCGAGTCACAATTGCCCCGAGTGGCAAGGGAAGATTTCGAGAAGAACTTAAGTTTGCGCGCGACTGTAAACAGTCAGGATTCAGACCAATCTTGGTGGTTCTTGATCCGACCCCTTCTCCGCGCTTGAAGGATTTGGTGATCGAATATAAGAAATTTGGCGGACTCTCTTACGTGGGAAAAGACGCATGGAAACACCTAGAAGAAAAAGCTGGCCCTGCAATGGCAACTTTCATTGATAAGTACGTTAAGAAACCCATATTTGAGGTTAGCAAAGCCTACCCTAAGCTGCTACCCATTTCATTTGATGTAAAACCTAGTCGCGTACTTATCCGCGCGGGTAGACACAAATACGCAATTCCAAGGCTTGGCTAAACAATAAATTGGTAAGCCGATGGCTAAAAATTTACTAAAACTCTAGAAACCCAAGGTTTGTTTTAACTCCTGCTTACCGAGCTTTGTTTTGCGTCTTGTCCTATCCCAACAGCAAAGGTTTTTAACTGGGCATATTTCGCATTTCGGCCAACGAGCCCTGCACACATCATTGGCGAAGTCCAAAATCGTGAAGTTATATCTGAGCCAATTTTTCTTGGGTAAAAGCCGGATTGCCAAACCCCTCACGCGAGGATCCATAGAAGGGTCAGCAGTTATCCGCTTAATCATGTAGATGCGTCTGAGAACCCTGACTACATTTGTATCGATTATTACTGTCCTCTCGCCATATGCGAAACATCGCAATACAGAGGCAACGTACTCTCCCACTCCTGGCAAAGCAAGCAATTCTGCTTCTGAGGAAGGGACTCTCCCCTCAAATTTCTCCATGAGTATCTCAGAAAGTTGCTTAAGTCTAGTAGCGCGCCCCCTTAGGCCCAACGGCGCGAGCATTCCCTTTATTTCCCACAAAGGTGCTACGACCAGCTTTTCTATTGACGGGTATTTTTGAAGAAAATTACTGTACACTTTGAGGACTTGGTATCTTGTGGTCCGCTGAAGCATTAGTTCAGATATCAAAATACGATAGGGGTCCGTAGTTTCTCTCCATGGGAAATGACTTTCGTGTTTTCGATGCCAGCTAACCAAGGTCTTTTGAATAATCTTGGCTTTTTTTGTAGCATGGGTTGTGCGCACCAATGTTCCACCCTCAGAAAGTTTCGCTAATTCAGGCCCCCTTCAGATACTCAGCCAATTCTTGGCGAGACATCTTCACTCTCTTGTGTTGCTTCATAAACTGTAACAGTATTTCCGAAACACTATCCCAAAGTTCCATGCCTAGCTTAAAACACCCCTCAATTTTTTGCTTAGTTGGTAAGTCAGTAAGTAGTCGATGAACAACCATATTTCTGCATGTGTTGAATTTCAACAACTTATCGCGTAGCTTCTCGTCGTAAGCACCCATGTCGAATAGAATCCTCGTGATAGGACGAAATCCATAATTTCTACCAAAGCCACCTTCCTCTATCATTCTCATTAACTGGTTGCGGTGTGCTTGGATATCTGCAAGTTGT
>JAUWXD010000048.1 GCA_030616505.1 Hadesarchaea archaeon | reverse complement strand
GAAACGGATTAAGGTGCCGGTGGCGGTGCATTGCCACGACGATTTCGGGATGGCGACCGCGAACACCCTCGCAGCAGTCCAAGCAGGGGCCCGCGAGGTCCACGTCGCAGTGAACGGTCTAGGCGAGCGAGGAGGGAACGCCGCGCTGGAAGAGGTCGTGCTCGCGCTTTCCCACTTTCACGGAATCAAGACGGGAGTCAAGCTCAACAAACTCTACAAAATCTCAAAACTAGTCGAACGCCACACGGGGCTTCCGGTTTCTCCCACTAAATCGGTGGTGGGTGAGAACGCGTTCGCGCACGAGGCGGGGATTCATGCTCATGGAGTGCTGGCTTATCCAAAGACATACGAGCCGATCTCTCCGGAGGTGGTAGGACAGCACCGCAAGCTCGTGTTCGGGAAGCACGTGGGCTCCCACGCCATCGAGAACGAGCTCAAGCGCATGGGGCTAAAGCCGACCAAGGGACAGGTTCAGGAGATATCGGAGCAGGTCAAGCGGCTTGGCGATCGGGGAAAGCTCGTCACCGATGCCGAGCTTCGGGCGATCGTGGACACAGTGATGGGTCGTGAACTCAAGGAGATAATCAAACTCGAAGAACTCACGGTGGTCAGCGGTAATCGCGTGACTCCAACTTCCTCGGTTAAGGTCAAGTTCGGCAACAAGGAAGTGGTCGAGTCTGGTTTAGGGACCGGGCCAGTGGATGCCGCCATGAATGCAATCAAAAAAGTCGTAGAGGGTATGTCGAACGTTCGTCTCAAGGAGTACCATGTGGACGCCATCTCCGGGGGAACCGATGCGGTCGTCAGCGTAGTGGTGAAGCTGACAGACGGAAAGAGGATAGTCACCGCGCGTGGAACGAGCGGCGATATAATAATGGCAAGTGTTCAAGCGATGCTGAACGGAGTCAATCGTTTGCTTTGGGACCGGAAGCTTGGGGGAGCCTGATGCCTAAGTACAAGAAGATGACGCAAGCGGAGGAGATCGAGCGAATTCGAATGCCTCGCTCAAATGAGGTTCTTGGGTTAGTCGAGCAGATGTTTGGCTTCGACCGTCTTCGTGTACGGTGCAAGGACGGCTATGTGCGTGTCTGTCGCATTCGTGGCAAGCTCCGCAAGAGAATGTGGGTGCGGGCGAGAGATGTGGTTATAGTAGCTCCCTGGCCGGTGCAGAGCGATAAGAAAGGAGACGTAATGTACCGTTATACTAGAACACAGTTGGAGTGGCTGAGGAGAAAGGGCATCTGGGAATAGGGAGGCATTCCTTGGAAGCCGATTTTGAAGACCTCATCAGCAGTCTTGAACGACGTAAATTCGAGCGACTCGAGAAGGATTCGGAAACATACAAAATTATGGCGAGGGTTTTCGACAGCTCTACATTGCTCACACTCTACCGCATGATTAACCGCGGGGTGTTCGATGTTTTCTACGGAGTTGTTTCTGCTGGCAAGGAAGCAAACATCTTCTGCGCTTTGGACAAACAGGGGAACTATGTGGCGGTGAAGATTTACCGGATTGCAACATCCAATTTCAAGAACATGTACCGCTACATAGCTGGTGATTCCCGCTTCAGACATATTTCCCGGAATCGAAGAGACATCATTTACACTTGGGCATCTCGCGAGTTCAAGAACCTCCAGCGGGCCTCCGAGGTAGGAATCCCAGTCCCGAGGCCCATAGATTGCGAAAAAAACGTGCTCGCGATGGAGTTCATAGGGGAAGAGGGAGTTCCATACCCTCGCATGAAAGACACGCCTCCGCGAGCACCCAAGCGAACCTTCGATAAGTTGTTCGACGCTATCAAGACTCTGTATCAAGAGGCGGAACTCATCCACTCCGACCTGAGCGAGTACAATGTGTTGCTCGCCCCAGATCCCGTGCTCATCGATTTCTCTATGGGGACAGACCGCGCGAATCCCATGAGTGATGAGTTGCTCATGCGTGATATCAAAAACCTCTCACGATATTTTCGCAAACTCGGAGTAAAGATCCCTGAACCAATCGAGCTGCGTGAAAAAATAATCGGGAAAAATTAGGATATCGTTATAAAGTAGCGGGAAAATCGTGTTCTGAGATAAATGGCACTAACTCCAACGAAGCTCATTTGGATGGACGGAAAATTCGTCCAGTGGGAAAAAGCAAATGTCCACGTTCTCACCCACACCCTCCACTATGGTCTTGGCGTTTTCGAAGGCATCCGCTGCTACAAAACTGTGAAAGGACCAGCGGTCTTCAGACTCAAGGATCACATCAAGCGACTTGAGAATTCTGCCAAGCTCGTGGGGATGAAGCTTCCCTACTCTGTTGACGAGCTCGTAAAAGCGACAAAAGAAACGATAAAGACGAACGAGATTGAGGAGTGCTACATTCGCCCCATCGCTTATTATGGCTACGGCGTGATGGGACTCAACCCGAAAGGCTCCAAGGTTAACGTTGCGATAGCGGTCTGGCCTTGGGGGACCTACTTAGGAGAGGAGGGCCTTGAGAACGGAATTCGAGTAAAAGTCTCTCCCTGGCTTCGAATTCATCCTCGTATTCTCCCAACACAAGCGAAAATCGTTGCAAATTACGCGAACTCAATTCTCGCAAAGGTTGATGCGCTCAACTCAGGGTATGATGAGGCGATTCTATTGAACATCGATGGATACGTCGCGGAAGGTCCGGGAGAAAACGTGTTCATAGTGAAGGGCGGTAAGCTCATGACTCCTCCAGTGTCATCTGGGGCGCTTGTGGGAATAACGCGAGACTCGATAATTAAGATCGCCAGCGATGAGGGGATAAGCTTCGAGGAGCGTGACTTCAAGCCAGATGAGCTCTACGCTGCAGACGAGGCCTTCTTCACTGGTACGGCTGCTGAGGTGACGCCAATCCGTGAGGTGGACGGCAAGGCCATAGGCGACGGGAAGCGCGGGCCCGTCACGGAGAAGCTTCAACGTATATTCTTCAATGCGGTTCGTGGGAAGGAGCCGAAGTACGAAGCTTGGTTGGATTATGTGGGGTAGTCAAAAGATAAATCAGATTGAAGTTTTTGGTTTTGGAGATTTTGGTGAAAAACAATATATATAGGAGTCTAAAACCAGACGTGAATTGGTGGAAAAACAAAAGAGGAGAAAATGATGAGCGGTAAATTGCTTGATGGGAAAATTGTGAAACATACAGTTTTGCTTGTAATGCTTTCGGCTTTGATTATATCCGCATCACCTAAAGTAGCTCAGGCCAGCCCAGATGCGAAACTTGATCTTATCTTTTGTCTCGACCTCACAGGGAGCATGTGGGACGACATCGATGAGGTGAAGGCGGCAGCCGAAAACATAGTTAATCAGATAGCAGCAGGCGTGCCAGATTACAGAGTGGCGATTGTAGGCTATAGGGACTTTGGGGATAGCCCAATGTTTGAGGATTATCCATTCTCAAATGATAAAAATTCCATTATAGCAAATATCAATTTGTTAGATGTTTCTGGTGGAGGCGATAATCCTGAAGCTGTATATGAGGCTCTGCTTCGGGCCATAAACAATGAAAATAATTCTACAGGCGGGTGGAGATCTGATGTTACTAAGATAATTATACTCATGGGAGACGCTCCACCACATGAAGCGGGTGATGGTGCAAACTACCAGTATACTATAAACGACGTAATAGTTGCCGCAGAGAATGTTGACCCAGCAATAGTTCACTCGATAGTGATTGGCGATGACACTGACGCCGCCGCAAAGTTCGGAGCAATTTCCTCAGGGACAGGTGGCTCGTCCTTCACTGCCGCGACAGCAGACGATGTGGCTGGGGCAATTGAGAACGCGATAGCAGAGGCTGTGGAAGAAGCACAAACAGGGGCAGGATTAGACCTGACACTCGTCATCGTAATAGTAGGTGTCGTTGTCAGTGTAGTAGTGGTGACAGTAGTCTGTGTCCTAGTGTTCCGAAAAGGCTCAAAACCTTAAAAGTGGAAACGCTCGATTGGCTCGGTGCATGTAAGGGTTAAATCACTATCCAAATCAGTCCAAGCACGGAACGATTCCGGTGATTTCCGAAAGTTACGAGGAGCTAAGATTAAAGGATTGTAAAAAACAAAATCGACTGAACGTAATGATAACCAGTTATTTTACGCTATTGCATCAATGTTAAAAAGAGATTCATGACCAAGCTCACTTTCGAGCCAATTTGGTTCGATTCTCTAGGCGCCAAAAGTAGCTGTACCCTAGTCCGCACCCCCGATGTTTCGGTACTTATCGACCCCGGAGCAGCGGTGATGCATCCCAGCTTTCCAGCATCATGGGCGAAAAAGCTCTACTGGTACCAGCGCGCAGAGTTAGCGATTAAGCGGGCGGCCAAACGCGCGGACGTAGTCGTGATTTCGCACTACCATTACGACCACTTCACAGACTTCGACCGTGGACTCTACAAAGGTAAACTCCTCCTGACGAAGAATCCCAACGAGTACATCAACGACTCCCAGCGAGGGCGGGCTGAGTATTTCTTCGATAATGTTAGTAGAACGCTTGGTAAGGTTTCGTTAGAAAAAGTACTCCAAAAGCGTCGAAAGCAAGTTTATGGCAACCCGCTCGATGATATTCCACGAGCCCGAGACAAGGACTTCGGAGACTACAATCGCCGCCGGAGGGAGCTGTTCAGAAAAGGGCTCAAGTGGTTTAGAAATCGAGTAG
>JAUWXD010000082.1 GCA_030616505.1 Hadesarchaea archaeon | reverse complement strand
GGAATCAGAATCTCCTTTACACCAGGGGCTTTTCTGGACTCTTTAATCTGAGCTATGAAACCTTTAACACGCTCCCTGAACTCATCTGGCGAACCAAAGGTCCTAGGATCAATGACGATCATGAAGTCGCCCTTGGTCGAAAATCCCTCTTTAGGTTCAAGGGTCCCTACAACTTCCTTACCTGCTGCCGCACCGACCAATGGGCCAGCCAGAATCTCGAGAACGAATGCTAGTCCGTAGCCCTTGACTCCGCCAAATGGACTTAGGGCTCCCTCCAAGCCTTTTTTGGGGTCTGTGGTGGGATTACCTTCACTGTCAATCGCCCAACTCTCTGGGATTGGCTTGCCCTCTTTAAGCGCCTTGACCAGCCTTCCTCTAGCACCAACACTCATCGCCATGTCGAGCAATACAGGTGGGTCACCAGGGATGCCGATTGCCAAAGCATTAGTCCCTATCAATGGTTCAACGCCTCCCCAAGGATGAACGAGCGCATCAGTCGTTGTGGTCACTACGCCTATCAAGCCCTCATGCATTGCGAGCTCGGCGTAATAACCCGCAATCCCAAAGTGATTCGAGTTAAATGCACCGACCACGGCCACCCCTTGCTTTTTCGCCTTCTCAATCGCTAGGCGCATCGCGCGCGTTGCAACATAGTGGCCAAGCCCGTGCCCACCGTCGATGAGCGCGGTAGCAGGAGCCTCTTTCACGACTTTCACCTCGGCGTTCGCTACTATCGTACCCCGCTTGAGCGCGCGCAGGATATACGGCAGACGGAGGATGCCATGCGAAGCTAGACCACGGAGGTCTCCCTCTGCCAGAACCTCTGCAGTGGCACTTGCTTCATTCTCATTCGCACCCAGTCTCTGCAACAGTGTACGGATGATGGATTTCTCCTGCTCAAATGTGAGGATCACGCAATCTCCCAAGCTCCCCTTGAGCGCGACCCTTAAAATCCCATCGCCACTGTAGCGAAAAAGACGTCGTATCCTCCTCAGGACACTACGCCACGCGCCTTCCGCTACGCAACACGACCTCTCCGCCGCCATTACCTTCGTCGTAAAGCACCCACGTCAATTGCGGTGTTGCTTGCGACATGTGTATGAGTGTCAAAAGAACATGCAGCCTGTCCTCTTCACCACGCACACGGGCAAACCCCCAGCGGGCATCCTCAGGCACAAGTCCCATTAGGATATCTGACTTCCGCCAGAGTTTGATTCGTTCTTGAAAACTGCGGTGTTCATTGAACTGATTCTGGATGTGACGCAATGCTTGGAGTTCCTCTCGACCAACGGCTTCAATGGTCTGGTAGTGAACCAGCCTCATTTCTCCCGTCGATGTTTTAGGAGGGAGTTATTTAAAAAGGAACAAAACTTACCCAAAATGCTTTAAATTTAGGCATGCCTAAATTTTACATGATGATAACCGAAAGTATTGAGGAGTATCTAGAGACGATTTACCGTCTATACGAGCAAGGGGTAGCTACCACCACTACAAACATAGCTAAGGAGCTCAAGGTGGCGCCCGCAAGTGCGACTCAGATGCTGAAAAAACTGGCTGAACAGGGATACCTGAAATACATCCCCTACAGAGGAGTCACTTTAACAACCAAAGGACAAAAGATCGGGAAAGAAATCCTGAGAAAACACCGCGTGATGGAAAAGTTTCTGGGTACCTTGGGCATTCCAAAATCAAAGATTCACAAAGAAGCATGCGAACTGGAGCATCACGTCCCCCAAGACTTAGAGCGAGCAATCTATCAAAAGGTTGAAGGTGAAAAACCACTACCCCCCGGAGCCCCCAGCAACGTCGTGCCGCTCACTAGCCTGCTGGATGGGCAGAAAGGTGTTATTTCATACATCGGGGGTGGGCGAGGGGCTTCCCAAAGGCTCGCCGATCTCGGGCTAACCCCTCGCACGGAGGTAACGGTCGTCAAATCCGCCCTATTCCGTGGTCCGCTCATGATATGCGTGAGGGGCACCACGCTGGCAATCGGCCGTGGCGTGGCGACCAGAATTTTTGTGAAGGCGAAATAAGATGTCAAACACTGGGAAGAAACTAACAATAGCCCTAGCTGGCAATGCGAATGTCGGAAAGAGTGTCATCTTCAATTACATAACTGGACTACACCAACACGTCGGAAACTGGCCGGGCAAAACAGTTGAAAAGGCGGAGGGGACGCTCTACTTCAAGGGGCACACGATAAATATCATTGACTTGCCTGGCATCTATTCATTGTCTGCGTTGTCTATTGAAGAGCTAATCTCTAGGGAGTATATCGCAGCTGAAAAGCCAGACGTCGTCATAAATGTCGTTGACGCATCAACACTAGAAAGAAACCTATTTTTCACCCTCCAACTGCGCGAGCTGGAAACGCCGATGGTCGTGGCGCTGAATCAAATGGATGTTGCGGAAGGGAAGGGGATAACCATCAACGTCGCAGAGCTGCAAAAGTCCCTCGGTGTACCAGTAATCCCGACCATTGCCACGAAAGGAGTCGGCATAAGTAAGTTGCTGGATAAAGTTGTGAAAATCGCCAAACGCAAGAAAAAGTCGAAGCCAGCCAGATACGGCAGGGAAACAGAGGGAAAAATTCGTAAAATCACGACACTCACGAAAAAGATTCCCATTAAATATCCACCGAGATGGGTCGCAATCAAACTCCTAGAGGGTGATGAGGAAATCAGAAAAATTGTCGGCGGAATTGATTCAAAAATAGTTTCCACAGCTGAGAAGCACGCTAGGGAGCTAGAACGGATTCACGGTGAGCCATGTTCAATCATAATGACGTCGGAGCGCTACAACGTCGCGAACAATACCGCTAGGAGATGCCAGCGAATCACGCCAACCAAGGGGCCAACCCTCACGGAGAAGCTGGACGCTGTGATAACTCACCCGGTCATGGGTTACCCAATACTCATCGGAGTCATGCTTCTGGTCCTCTTCACAGTTTTTACTGTCGGTGGCTACCTAAGCGGATTTTTTGAAGACGCTATGGAACCAATCCGAGGTGCATTTGGAGGAGGTGTAGGGGAACTGATTGGAGAGGGGCTCATCGGCGGGTTGATAGCTGCGATAGCTATAGTACTCCCTTTCATCCTACCATTTTATCTAATCCTGACTGTCTTAGAGGACTCCGGATATCTACCCCGGGCAGCTTTCATGACCGACAGCTTCATGCACAAAAT
>JAUWXD010000041.1 GCA_030616505.1 Hadesarchaea archaeon | reverse complement strand
TCGCGATGCGGGTGGCGGACGAGTACCACACGAGTGATTACACCAAACAGCGCCTGGACCTCACCCAGTATGATATCAAGTCGACGTTTGAGAGCGACGCCCGCCGACAGCTCAGTCTTGCGGACTTCCTATAAAGGACGGTTTTAAGAAAGAAACACAACATTTTTAATAGGCCGGGGTGGCAGAGTCAGGCAATGCGGCAGCCTCGAGAGCTGTTGGCCCTTTGGGCTGTCAGGGTTCAAATCCCTGCCCCGGCGCCAAACATTCTAGCGATTTTAGCGGGATCAGTTTTTCTTGGGTTCAATTCACAAAATGACTACTTCTCGACGAGCCTGCGCTCCTCGACCTCTCCACCCGGTTTTTTCTCCCTGAAAACCTGCGCGGAAAACTTTTGTATACGAGTATTTTTGTCTAGCCAAGCGTCCGGCGTCAGCCCAGCCTTCATGCAAGCGTGAGACAGAAACTCTTCAGCGTCCCACCCCCACTCGACCGGCACTTGGGGCAAGAGCAGCCCCGCGTACCCTTCACGTTCCACAATTAGACCATCTCTCCCAATGACAATGGAGTTGGGGTAATCGCATGGATTTTTGATTTTCAACAGCTCTGGTTTCGACAATACGCTTACCTCCACCTCCACCTCAGAAAGCTCGTCCAGCTTCACAGGGGAGAACCTCGGGTCTCGGATAGCGGAACTCACAGCGGAGCTGATTACGGCATCGATGAGAGGCATCGTCGGCATGGGGTGGCCTATACACCCCCGGAGTTCATTGTGTTTGGTGAGGGTGACGAAAACACCGTGAGGTTCCTTCAATTTCGGAGTGACTTCGGGCGCAGGCGGTGGCTTGCTCTCCTGAAGATAAGTTTCGATTGTTCGTCTGGCGGTCTTCACCAGTAGCGTTCCTTCTTCGAGAGAGAGCATATCGGTCACTTCACCATTCTGTTATAGCGGGAGGCCATCTCAATTATGGTTTTCCAGTGTTTTCCACGCCAGTAAGTTTTTCCACATTTCACACATTGCCAGAATTCTTGTTGTGCTTCCAAAACAGTTTCTGGTACAAGCCCGTCTATTTCTTTCTTACTTGTGGATTTCAACCACCCGTTGCACATCGGGCACCTAGAGTTCTCTGGACTAATCTCTACCTTCAGCCTCCCTTGCTTTGATACCTCAACCAGTTGCGAAACGACATCGCTACTCCTGATAAAAATGCTCCTCATGCCTGCCTTCTCCGCTCGGTGGTGTAGACTGAGATCATGGGTCATAAGTTCTCTCTCTTCAAGTTTCGCTTGTTCAAGCAGGGCATCGTCTTGCTTTTCGGGTGGTATCTCCATGTTGCCGATGTAAGTGACGTCATAACCGGCGAGGCGTAACCAACGCGCGAGCTTGCCGAGCATTCCATCGGCAATGAATTTCATGAGCCCCCTTGATTGTATAAACCTTTGACCAAAAGTAGCTGTCGTATGCCTGACTTTTAGTGGCGATATGAAAAAGATAATGAAATCAAGTTTTAGACGTTTTGTCCCTTGTTTCGATTAATTTTTTTGCGAGCCCCATAATCGCTTTAGCCGCCGGGGATTTTGTATTTAGTACTACCAACGGCACACCCTGATTTAGGGCTCGTTTCACGTTTTCGTCTTCTGGAATCTCAGCTAATACTGGAACATTTAGGATTGTTTTGATTTCATTGCTTTTGATTTCAAACTCCTCCCGCCGCACACGGTTCAGTACCATACCGATTGGGGTTAAACCTAGGAACTCGGCGATGAGGCGGGTTTTCATGCAGTCGGATACAGAGACCAGATCAGGAGTTGTCACAAGTAGGACCTCTCTCGCACCGCGGAGGGCGGCAATACTTTCCCTCCTCAGACCGCTGGGGGCATCTATAATTACAAAGTCGGTCTTTTCAGGCATCGCACGCAATAGTTCCGGCATGAGCTCCGGTCGGGTTTTCCTGATTTGCTCCAAACTTAATGCGGCTGGCACGATCTGAACTTCCTTTGGCCCAGTATACAGAATCTCTGATATCGAGGCTTCCCCTGAGAGGGCATCGTTTATCGTGTATACAGATTTTTCGAGTTTAAAGAGGAGTGCAAGGTCAGGGGTTGTCAGGCACGTGTCAACGACTATGGTTGATTTTCCAAGTTCGGAGAGAGCTATGCCGAGGTTTGCAGCGATGGTGGTCCGTCCAACACCTCCCTTGCCCGACGCGAGAGCGATAAGACGCATGCAGGTCATCTGAACCTAATTTTCTAATCTAAAATACTATGCGGTGAAAATTTTTTTGGTTATAAATCACAGTCATCCAAATGAAAGAGGGAGAAGGATGGTGGAAAAATACGATATAGTTGTGGCAGGTGGCGGCCCAGCGGGGTTAGCGGCAGCAAGAGCGGCAGCGTCTGAAGGTTGCAAAGTTCTGCTGATCGAGCTGCAGGCCCAGGTAGGGGGCCAGACCCAATCCGCAAGTTGGGCGCCGAACTATCTGATAACGCCTAAGCTGAGATGTGCGGCGGTTGTTAAGTTAAAGGAAGTAAAGTTGCGTTCTCCACACAAAGATTTGGTTGCGCGTGGCGACTTTGGGACGATAGTTGATAGGCGGCAGTTCGACAAGATATTGGCGGCAGAGGCGGCAGCGAGTGGTGCTGAACTTTGGTTGAGTGCTCCGATTAAGGAACTTTTGACGAACAATGGTAAGGTTCAAGGAGTTCTCACTGAGGCAGGTGGCTGGTCGGACCGGATAGTGAGCGAAGTTGTAGTGGATGCGACCGGGGCTGGAGGAGAGTGGTCGGGTCTGCTTCTCAGAAGAGTTATGGGGAAGAATTGGCAGCGCGAACAGTTGGCGTTCAGCAACGAGTATCTCATGGCGAATGTGAAAGATGAGAAAAGCGCTGAGCTTCTCTTTACATCTTACTTCGCCCCCAAGGGGTACGCTTGGATTTATCCGATGGGAAAGGGTTTCGCGATGGCTGGAATCCAAGGAGTACGTATCCATCCAGACACTTCCCTTGATGAGTTCATCGGTAAGCAAGCCCCGCCAAGGCTCGTAGGCGCAGTGCCAGTGGCTGCCTTCAGAGGTCAACTGCCGCTTGAAGGCCCATTGAACCAAACGTGTGCTGATGGGATAATTGCCGTTGGAGGTGCGGCGGGTCAAATCTATCCGCTGTCTGGGCAAGGACTGCGCTATGCATTGCGCTGTGGAGAAATCGCTGGTAAAGTTGCGGTGGATGCGGTCACTGATGGCGATGTTTCTAAGGAGCGGCTGTCAGAGTATGAGCGGAGCTGGAGAGCCGAATTTGATTTTGAGTTCAGAGTAGGGAAACTTTTACAATCATCGCTAAGCGTTTCTCAAGACCGAAAGATGGATACAATCCTCAACACGCTGGGGGGAAATCCCAAGCTTCAACGCGCGTTTATCGACGTGTTTACTGGTTTCGACTTAAAGGGTTCACTTGACGTTTTGTTGAAGAACGACGAAATAGCGCGGGTTTTCGGACGAGAAGTTGTGAGGGCGCTCGTACCGAAGTGACGCGTTGCGAGGTATTTCTGATGCACTGCCCCTCGTGCAGCAGCTCCGCGGTCCTGTACGACCATGTCCGAGGAGAGAGCGTATGTACGCGCTGCGGGTTTGTAATTTTGGACCGTTTGTTCGATCTGGAGCCCGAATGGCGAAGAAAACCGGGTGAGAAACTAGAGAGAGCAGATGTTACCACCGGTATAGATGTGACGCAACATGATCTCGGATTGGGAAGTAAGTTCAGCGTACCCCGAGATGCGTCTCCAAGCCATCGCGCTCGCTTGCGGCGGATGCGCGTGTTGCACCAACGTTCACGCGTGAGCAGCTGGGAGGACCGAAGCTTACGTGAGGCGCTCGTTGAACTAGATAAACTCTGCGAAGATTTGGCAATTCCAAAGGGGATAAAGGCCGAAGTGAGTGTGAGTTACCGGCGGGCAAGAGCCAAACGAATAACAGCTGGCAGGAGCCTTCATCAAGTTCTAGCGGTGCTTGTATTCATCACATGCAGGGCGAGAGGTCTCCCTCGTACGGAGGATGAGATATCTCGGGCACTGGTCGCACGTGTCGGAACGAAAAAGCATAGGACCACACGGAATTTCCGTAAACTCGTAAAATTACTTGCAAAGGAGTTGGAGATAAAATTACCACGCATTTCAACTGACGACTACATCATTCGGTTTGTACCGCAGCTTGGCTTGTCTAAAGAAGCGGTCGAGTGCGCTCACAACTTTCATAAAACACTTCCCAAAAACTTTCAATCGAAATCGCCTATTTTCTTAGCTGCCGTGTCTCTTTACATTGGGGCGGATTCAACAGGTGAGAAAGTCACCCTCCAGAAAGTTGCCCGTGTAGTGGGAGTTGGTATCTCAAGTCTTTCTAAGAACGTTGTGCGTGCACGGCAGCTTGCCGCGAAGGAATGACAATCGTGCCTTCCTTATCGTCAGAGTGCTTTTGCTGTGAGAATTTTTAAGCTACAGAGCAAAACTGGATGCAGGTGGGGCCGTAGTGCAGTTTGGCTAACACGGCGGGCTCCAGTGGCCGTTAAGGGTCTACTGACGAAAAGATGATGACCCATTGGAGCGGTGTGAAGAGACCCGCAAATCCGGGTTCAAATCCTGGCGGCCCCACCATTTCGTGTTTATTCATCCTTCGGGCGGGGCCTGCTCGAACGGCCAGCGCCGGATCTTTTTGATTCCTATGCGGGCCCACGTTTTCAAAAGGTAGTTGTTTCTAAGGGTCCTGTGGAAGAGCTGTCCGTCCTCTGTCTTTGAATAGTAGGTGCGACGACCCTCCTTGGCCCCCTGTAGGAGTTTGTTTTTGATCAGTATTTTGGTGATTAGTCTATTGAAGGCAGCCTCGCTTCCAACCATTTTTATGAGATCCCACTTCAGTATCTTTCCGCCCTTACGGTCTATCTCATCAAAAATTTTCAAAAACCGGCCTATGGTTGGCCATATCCCAGCCATAACCGGCTTTTCTTCAAGTTCTATATTTTCCACCAATCGCTTCACCATCTCCTTGCTCCTGCCTGTTGGCTCTATCTTGTGCTCCGGTGTGTTAGTGTGGATGTGTTTTCAGATTCAGGAGCTTTGAGTACTTTCTTTGCAAGTTCTTGTAGCTCCGCAGGGTGAACGCCCCCAGAACGATCATGCCGCCTGCGAATGCTGCGAAGACTAGGCCGAGCAAAGTTCCCAAAG
>JAUWXD010000038.1 GCA_030616505.1 Hadesarchaea archaeon | reverse complement strand
GTTTACGCAGACGGAAAAATTATTTAAACCGAGGGGATAAGGGGAATTGGTTCTAAGGGAGTAACTTCCCTAGTGGACAATGGATGCGGGAACATGCAAGTAAAAGAGGTGATGACCAAGGAGGTCAAGTGGGCAGAAGTGCCAGGGTCCCGAGCTGATGCTCTTGAGCTTTTGAAGCAACTCAACGCCAGTGCGATACCGGTCGTCAAAGGAGGGACGGAAGAACTCGTGGGTATAGTTACGCTTCGCAGGTTATTTGAAAAACCTGATGAAGGACAGCTCGCGATGTTGATTGACCGTGATGTCCCGAGCGTTAGTCCAAGCGACCAACTAAAAGACGCTGCCAAACATATCCTAAAGACGTTTGTGCGAAGGTTGCCCGTGGTGAAAAACGGGAAGATCGTCGGGATAATCACTGTTAAAGATATAGTCTACCGTGCAATCTCTTCGATGAACCTAGAAAAACCGGTTGAGAATTACCTGCGACCACATATCCTGACCGTCTGGGAGAATACCCCTCTACAAGTTGTGGTTGAGATAATCGATCTTGCTGGTTTTCGAGGACTTCCAGTAATCGATGAAAAAGGAAACTTGGTGGGGATGATCGACGACTTTGATATAGCCAAAGTAAGTGATTTGGAGCTCGATTCCTCGATGAGCCAAATGACGGGACGAAGCGAAGGTGACAGCTGGACGTGGGACAGCGAAGCACGCATATACATCACCAAACGCAAATTGAAGGTCCCAGACAAACTTGTAAAAGACGTGATGACGAAAAAGTTGGTCACGATCACGAAAAAGACCAGCGTGAGTAAGGCTGCCCAGCTGATGAAACAGCACAAGGTTGAACAGACACCTGTAACCGCGGCCGATGGCAAACTCGCCGGTCTGATAAGGGATATCGATCTCCTACGCGCTCTCTAGCCGACTGAGATACTCTTTTAGTCTCTCGAACAATTGAAATTGTCGGTGGATGCGTGAAGCAAAAGCACGAAGAGGTAATGGAACTCGCCCGCAAGCGGGGTTTCATTTGGCCATCTTTTGAGATTTACGGCGGGGTGGGTGGCTTTTACGATTTCGGGCCGCTTGGAGCCATCATGAAGAACAAGATAATCCAGAAATGGCGCGAGTTTTACGTAATTGGCGAGGGCTTCTTCGAAATCGATTCACCTACTATCACACCCGAGGAAGTCCTGAAAGCCAGCGGACACGTGGACCACTTTGTAGACGCGATGGTAGAGTGCCAGAAGTGTGGTGAGGCGTTCAAAGTCGTGGACCTCGCGCGCGAACAGACTGGTAAAGACATCGAAGGCACGTCCGCAGAGGAAATGGGGAAATTCATCCAGGAAAACGAGGTACGTTGTCCCGATTGTAGTGGTGAGTTTGGAAAAGTTTTCGACTTCAACGCGATGTTTCGAACAGCCATAGGGCCGGGTAGCAAACGTGTGGGGTATCTCAGACCAGAAACTGCTCAAGGAATCTTTATCGATTTCAAACGGCTTCAACGACATGCCCGTGGCAAGTTACCATTCGGTGTGGTGCAGATTGGCAAGGGTTACCGGAACGAGATTTCCCCGCGCCAAGGAATCATAAGGTTACGAGAGTTCACGATGGCAGAGGCAGAAGTCTTCTTCGACCCCGAGGACCCGCACCACCCTATGTTTTCCGAACTAGCAGGCGAACAACTCAGGCTTTGGTTGGCGAAAGACCAAGAAAAAGGAGACAAAAAGTTGACCGAGGTGTCTGTCGAACAGGCGATTAAACAAGGACTGGTGCAAAACGAACTCGTGGCATATTACCTAGGAATCACCAATCGCTTTCTGCTCGAGCTGGGCATCCCTGGTGAGTCTATTCGTTTTAGAGAGCAAACATCTGGACAGCGGGCTCACTACTCAAGCGAAACTTGGGATGCGGAGGTATCGACGGAGCGGTTCGGCTGGGTGGAAATCGCTGGGATAGCTTACCGCACTGACTATGACCTTTCCCGCCACGCGAAATTCAGCAAAGAAGACTTGACGATATTTTCCGCTGACAACAAGCGAAAGGTTCTCTGTCATGTGGTCGAGCCATCCTACGGAATCGACCGTCCGTTCTATTGCGTGCTCGAACACTCGTACGTGTCGGACGGGAAGCGAAAGTACCTCCGGCTGAAGAAGTGGTTGGCCCCCATCACGGTCGGGGTTTTTCCGCTCCTCAATCGCGATGACATGCCTGAGAAGGCCCTTGAGTTGCAGAAAAGTTTGAGGTCGGGAGGTTTCATGGCCGAGTACGACGATGCTGGCTCAATTGGGCGCAGGTATGCCCGTGCCGACGAAATCGGTACTCCCTACTGCGTGACGGTGGATCATCAAACTATAAAGGACGACACGGTGACGGTAAGAGACCGTGATACCGCGGCGCAGGTTAGAGTAGCATTGACGGAGCTTCCAAAAATTTTACGCTCCCTGATATGTGAAGAGGCACGATTTGAGTCAGTAGGGGAGCCGGTTAAAAAATAAGGAATGACAGTATCGGCAGGACGATGAACAGGGAAACCAAAGTCAGGTAAAAGATGACTGCCCCGTAGAGCTTTAGATCCAGTTTGTAGTTGTAGGCGAGAATCATGTTAAAAATCGACGGTGGCATTGCCGCCAGGATTAAAGCGGGTTTTGGTGTGAGGTCTGTGGCTACGTTCAGCCCGAGTATTAGTATCACGATATATGTGACAAGTGGGCAAATCAGAAATCTAATTGTTCCCACCTTGGCCAAAAATCCTGCATATTTGCGAGGATTCACTATAAGCATCTGATACCCCACGACCACCAACATCAAGGCAAAAAATGGTTTAGCGAGATGGACATCGAAAGTATTTTGCACAACAGTGGGGAGAAAGGCCCCAAAACCGACGAACAGCAGGGCAACTATGAGCGCGAAAGCGGCCGGGAAAGTGACCACCTTTTCCAACAAAAATCGCGGAGTTATTCGTTTTTTGGTTACCGATGAGACGAGCATTAGTCCTAAGATCAGATGAGGGATTCCAATCCCCATCGCGTAAAGGGCTGCGGGACCAAGTCCTCCGATCCCCACCAGCGCGTACACTACTGGGAAACCAAGGTATGTGACGTTCATGAAGGCTGAGTTTAGGGTTAATGCGACGGTGTCTTTTCTGTCGTGTTTAGCCACATGGGAAAGTATCACGGTGAAAACAAAACATACGCCGAGCCCAATGAAAGCCAGAAGGAACGCGTTTCCAAACCCAAGAATTTGTGGGAAGGTATAGCGAGCTATTGAGACGAAGACCACGATTGGAAGTGCCACCCACAACACGAAGATGTTGAGGTAGCGGAAGCAGATTTTCGTTGGTCGTTTGAGAACATTTACACGTTCCGAAACGACTCTTATCGCCACTCCAGTCAGCACGAGCGCGAGGATGTACGTCGCTGCACGTAGAATAATTTCCAGCGTGTGCTCACCTACTCAACTATGATGTGTCTCTTTTCAACTTATCTACCTCATCAGGGGTTTTCACTGTCCAACGATCAACCCCTTTACCTCTCTTGATATCTCGTCTATCCGCTTCAGTTGCTTCTTCACTAGTCGCTGGATGACCTCCGGTCTTTCGTTCATTAAGCGTTCCAGTTTTTTCGTTTGCTGTCCCAGGCGATTCAACGCTGCTTCCTTGTTTATCTCCTCTCGCAGGTGCCCCTTGACATCTCGCGCGTATATCGCCTCGATCGCGCTTGCGACTTCGGCCAACTCAAGCATGACCAGCAAGCTCGAAAACTCATTGGCGATGACATCACCTAACTCTGTGAGCTTCACCAGTTTGATCCTGCCTTGCTCCTCGAACCTCACCAGCCCTAACTCCTCCAGCTTCGAGAGGACCCGCAAGGTATGCGCGTATGTGCTGTCCGTTTCCTTCGAAAGCACCGCAGCGTAAATCGGTTTGCCCGCTCTCTTCAACGTCAACATCATCCTCGCCGGCTTCTCCTGCAAAAACAATGTTTCTACCTCGACCTTCGCCATCCGACCCTACCCACTTTTAGTATCACTCACACCTTATAAAGATTACTATAAAACATACTTTTGAGTATACATATTGTAAAAGATATGCTTTGTAGTGTATATTATGGTAAAAGGTGGCTTGAGAGGGGACCGGGCTTGAGGAAGAAGAAAGCCAGGCAAGAGTGAGAACCGAGGCAGAGGGGAGAGAAGAGGAGTGAAGGAATGAAAAAAAGAAGGCTAGGCGAAGGAAGACTCACAAAATACTCTTGAAGAGTAACTGCCCGAAAAAGATGCCGTCAGACTTCGGAAACTTGCGCCAAACCATCCCCATGAATTGGGTTATTTACCTTTCATAGGGTAATGTGAGAAGATCGAAAACCAGTGGGGGTGGGAGTAAATAACTCTTGATGAGTACTTGGGTTACCCAAAATAAGGCTTAAATATCAAAATCCCTCATTAGTAAAGTGAAAATTACTTTGCAAAGGTGAGTGTTTGGAAGAAAGAAGCGGAGCAGATCGGCTTTTGGAGTTGGCGTATGGGAACCATCCCAAGAGCGCCTCGCTGAAGCCCGAGGCGTTGAGAGTGATGAGAGCGTTGAAGGAAGGCGCGAAGAACATCAACGAGCTGGCGGGAGTGTTGAACCTAGACCTAAATTCGTCGGCGGGCCGCAAGCACTTTTATGTGTTGATGAGGCCGCTGCGGGAAGCTGGGATGATTTCGACGAGGCGTGCGGGAGGCAAGACGATTTACTACTTGAGCTACGATGGGTTCAGCCAGTTCCTACGAGACATCCGAAAGGAAGCCGAGTATTGGCTTATACCGGAAGAGCAGAAGAGATGAAAGCGAAGCCGATAAGTGACCAATTGATAAAAACCTCCAAAGATTATGATAACACCTTTGGGGAAGGAGGTATGGTTATACGGTGCAGCTGCAGCTGTTTTCAATCCACCAAAGGAATTGAAGCGCAATAGTAGTTTGACCTAAGGATTTTTTGCGACCAAATCTGCTTTGCGCGCCTGCCAGAATTTGTACACCATCACACCGACGAAAGCCGCCATGCCCACTATCGTCAGGTTAAACAAGAGAGATCCAATGTCCATCTCTGAGGCAACTTGACCGGGTCTTATCTTCACCGCAATATCCCTCTCTAATTCTGGTATTTCGACGAGCAAGCGGCCCCCAACAGAGGAGGACCCGGTTTCTTTGATAACCTCTCCTTCCCACGTGTCCCACCATTGCAATACGTAGTCGCCATCGGGCATGTTCAGCAACTCAAAGGAAAGATTTGAAATGGGTTGAGGTTCGTTGC
>JAUWXD010000020.1 GCA_030616505.1 Hadesarchaea archaeon | reverse complement strand
CTATCACCTCGTCCGCGTCCAAACATTTGCCCATGAGGAAGCCGGTTATGTCACTCCCTCCTCGCCCGATTGTTGTGATGTTTCCCTCTCGGTCTCTTCCGAGAAAGCCACAAATCACCGGGATTACCCCACGTTTCATGAGCGGCAAGATGAATTTCTGAACTCTCCTTTTCGTTTCTGCAAGGTCAATGTTCGCCATCCCAAAATTGCTGTCTGTCACCACTGGCCAGCCTTCCTGCTTGGGGTCGATGTACCTAGCATCCGCGCCGAGCTCGCGCAGTGCCGCGGTAAAAATCCGCACGCTTGCACGCTCACCTAATGCCATGATGTAGTCGAGCTCTTTTTTGTCTATCTCCAACTTGCTGGCTTTCGCAGCTTTGAGCAACGCATCAGTGGTGTGGCCCATTGCTGACACAACCACTGCAACTTGAATCCCCTTTCGATGCTCATTGTAAACTGTCCTTGCCCCCAAACGCACACGATTTAAATTGCCGACGCTCGTCCCGCCAAACTTTACGACGACGCGTTTCAACGAAGCCACCCAGGAATCTGGTCAAGTCTTGTCAGGTCCTCGAAGCTCTCTCTTTTGCGAATGATTTCAGCCTTGCCACCATTTACGAGAACCATCGCTGGACGGGCCTGGGCCGTGTGTTGACTCGACATCGCCAGCCCATATGCACCCACATCAAAAATCACGGCCAAATCGCCCTGCTCTGCCTTAGGGAGCTTCCTCTCCTTCCCGAGAAAATCTCCAGACTCGCAAAGGGGCCCTGCGACGTTGACAAGCACTTCATTTTTCTTACCGATCTTGTTAGCGAGCTCGATGTGATGGTAGGCTCCATAAAGGGCAGGTCTGAGCAGTGCATTCATCCCTGCGTCCACCGCAATCCAGGTAGGCATGCCCCGCCGCTCCTTAATGTACCCAACCCGCGCCAACAGCAAACCTGCATCAGCCACAAGGTAGCGTCCCGGCTCGAGGACCAATGTCGGCTTCACCAAGCTCTTCTCTTCAACGACACGTTTTACCACGCCAACTACACGCTTTGCTACTTGCTCTGGCTGGAGCTCCGAGTCTCCAGGTTTGTAGGGGATACCGATGCCACCACCCAAGTCGACAAATGATATATTGACATTCAGTTTCTCCTTCACATCCGTGACCAGCGTCATGAGCTTTTCTGCCTCTTCCTCGAAGGGAGCCGCATCTAGGATTTGGGACCCTACGTGCGCGTGGATACCAACCACCTCCACGTTCTTCATTCGAGCCGCGAGCTTGTACGCTTCAAAAGCCTGTCCGCTCGCAACATCGAAGCCGAACTTGCTCTCGCGCAGTCCCGTAGCTATGTAGGGATGGGTCGGTGCCTTTACGTCAGGATTGACCCTAAACCCAATTCTCGCGCGTTTGCCCAACAGCGATGCTACCTTGTCAACGGCCTCAAGTTCTTGGAAGCTGTCTATGTTTACCAGCACATCGTTAGTGACTGCCAGTTCCAGCTCCTGCACGGTTTTGTTGTTGCCATTGAAGACCATCCGATCGCCAGAAATCCCTACCTTGAGAGCAATCCTGAGTTCATTTCCGGAGCTGATGTCTGCACCTGCACCTTCGATCTGCAAAATTTTGACGACTGCCTGGTTTGAGTTGGCTTTTAGCGCATAACAGACGAGCACGTTCGGCCAAAGATTGGCAAATGCTTTGTGAAAACGGCGATATTTCTCGCGCACGCGCTGTTCATCCATAACGTAAAGAGGAGTTCCAAAGCGCTCGGCTAGTTCTACCGCATCGGTCTTCCCCATCACGAGGTGTCCTTGCGCATTTGCCTTGAAGTGTGACTTCAACATCAACATTTCTGGTCTACCTCGTGGACAGCTTCCTTGAAGATATCCAAGCCAAGTTCGAAATCCTGTTTGCTTATGGTGAGCGAAGGTGCTATTCGAATCGCCGAGCGTCCGCCTCTGAAAACAATGAGTCCCCGATTCAGGGCCTCTTGCACGACCATGTCCCGTTCCTTGACTGCTGGTTCTTTCGTTTTCTTGTCCTTAACTAGCTCCACAGCTAGCAGCAGTCCTTTACCCCTAACATCACCTACAATTTTGGATTCTTCTTTAAGCTCTTGTAGCCGTTTCAACGCCGAATCGCCCAGCTTCGCCGCTTGCTTGACCAGCTTCTGTTCTTCCAAAATTTTCAGCCCCTCGAGCGCTGCTGCACATGCAGTCAAATTCCCTCCAAACGTGGAGGCATGCGCTCCTTGCTCCCAATCCGTGACCTCTGCGCTTCCTATCATCGCACCTATCGGAGCCATTCCTCCGGCCAGTCCTTTCGCGACGCATACGATATCGGGGACTACTCCCCAGTGCTCCATAGCAAACATCTTGCCCGTACGTCCAAGCCCCGTCTGAATCTCGTCAGCGATGAATATCCAATCGTGCTCCTCACACAGCTCTTTCAGCATGGGATAGAACTCTGGCGGAGGGATGATGTAACCTGCCGTCCCCTGAATTGGTTCGATTATCACTGCTGCCACTTCTTTTGGTGGAATGCTCGTCCTCAAAGAATCTCGAATATACTCGATGCACTTGTGAGCACATTCCGAGGGATTTCCGCCCAGCGGAGGCCGGTATGGGTCTGGGAAGGGCATGAAACTAACTCCGGGTACGAGGGGAGCAAAGAACTTGGTGTGTTTTAGATTGCTGGTAAGGCTCAGCGCCCCAAAAGTACGTCCGTGGAATCCTCCTTTGAATGCGATCATGCGTGGTCTGCGGGTGTGCCACCTGACACATTTGAAGGCGGCTTCGACCGCTTCTGCCCCACTGTTTCCGAAATAAACACGTTTGTTAGATTTACCTGGTGTGATTTTTGCCAACCGTTCCGCTAGCTCAACCTGTACCTCATAGTAAAAATCCGTTCCAGCGAAGTGTGTGAGTTTCGCAATCTGTCGTTTGACCGCGCGGACCAACCTTGGGTGTGAGTATCCATAATTCAAGACAAACATGCCTGAGGAGAGGTCGAGTAGGACGTTTCCATCTACATCTTTGACATAGCACCCCTGCCCCTCATCAGCCACTATTGGCTCAGCTCGAGTGTAGGATGGAGACATTACCTGCTCGTCCCTTTCCAAGAGCTTTTTCGCACGTGGGCCTGGAATCTGTTTAACTATGCGAGGACCACCTTTCATCCATGAAGGTTTTGACATGCCATCACCTTGATATCCTATTATCATACTAAATGGACAATGTTTAAAAAATAGTGCCAGTATACCTCACAGGGCTTGTAAAGGCACGAGCTTTTATAGAGTACATTGATTTTTCTAATGGGATACGTTGCCAATTTCCACTCCGAAGCGTACAAACAAAAACGATGTGTTGACTGTCCTGCCCAAGCGAAAGCGGGAAGCGCACAAAGGAGAGTATGGCAGGCTGTTGATAGTGGGGGGTGGGTCACGCTACGTCGGGGCCCCAGCATTGTCTGGCTTGGCTGCGCTACGCGCAGGCGTTGATTTGGCAATTGTAGCGGCTCCGGAAAAAGTAGCATGGACTATTAACTCATTCTCACCTGATTTGATTACCCTAAAACTTCCCTGCCGCGACCTTGAGCCTTCCGCCCTCTCGGAACTGCGGAGCGAGCTCAATCGCTCAACAGCCATTATTGTTGGGCCTGGCTTGGGCACGACAGTGAAGACGCGCGATGCCACAATCGAATTGGCACGCGTACTCAAGGAAAAACATCCGACCATCCCTGCACTGTTCGACGCGGACGGGCTGAAGGCTCTTGCATCGGAGCGGAACCTAGCACAGAAGTTGCCTTGGGTTTTGACACCTCACGCACGAGAGTTTGAAATCTTGACAGGTGTTGATCTACCAACCGACATCCAAGGGCGCGTTGGACAGGTCAAACTAGCAGCACGGAGTCTTGGATGTGTAATCTTGCTGAAATCATTCATTGACGTCATAGCATCGCCAGCTGGAGATGTGAGAATAAACTCCACGGGCAACCCCGGCATGACTGTCGGGGGTACCGGCGATGTCCTTTCAGGAATCGTGGGGGCCTTCTTGGCACAGGGGGCCGATCCTTTCAAATCGGCAGTGGCTGGAGCGTGGGTCTGCGGGCGGACCGGAGATCTCTGTTTCCAGGAAAAGGGCTATGAATTTATGGCGTCAGACTTGCTTAGGAAATTGCCAGAGGTGTTCAAGGAAGTTAGAAAAAGGAGATGAAAATATGGTGAAGTTTGAGGCTGCAGGGAAGCGCTTGTTTAACGTGAAGGTATGCATGCGCTGCAACGCCCGGAATCCTTGGAAGGCAACAAAGTGCCGAAAGTGCGGCTACGGGGGACTGAGGCCGAAGTCGAGGGAGCCACGTGGGTAAAGTCGAAAAACACTTGAAGAATATCATTGCCCGCGATGGCGCTGCCCATCTTACCCTCATAGACCCAGCCAAACAAGAACCGAATGTGGCTGGAGAGATTGCTTCAGAAGCTGCCAAAGCAGGTACCGACGGGATAATGGTGGGGGGCTCAACCCACGCAGGAGGGAATCTTCTCGACGACACTGTTGCCTCAATAAAGAAGGCGACTGACTTGCCCGTCATTCTGTTCCCCGCTAGCGAGGCAGGAGTAAGCCGACGCGCGGACGCAATCTTCTTTATGAGCATGCTCAACTCACGGGATCCTTACTTCATCACTGGTGCCCAGAAGCTCGGTGCCCCCATTGTAAAACAGACTAACATAGAACCGCTGCCCATGGCATACCTTCTAATCGAACCCGGGGGGGCCGCGGGAAAGGTGGGGAAAGCGGACTTGATTAAGAGAGACAAGCCGGAGCTCGCGGTGGCTTACGCACTGGCCGCCCAGTACATGGGGATGAGATTCGTGTACCTTGAAGCAGGATCCGGGGCCGATCGACCAGTGCCAGTTGATATGGTTCGAGCGGTGGGTGAGGCTACCGATGTCACGCTGATTGTGGGTGGGGGAATAAGGACGCCGGAAGCAGCAACCGAGCGTGTGCGAGCCGGGGGCGATATCCTCGTTACGGGAACGCTCGTGGAAGAAGCAAAGGATCGAAGGACAAAAATTCAAGATATTGTAAAAGCGATTAAATCAGGCGGCGGTGCTTAGAACAAAATCGGGCGATAAACCCCATGTTCATCAGCCGTGGGATGAATCGCATGAAGGCCGATTCCACTGGATTTTTCGGTTTTTAGGCCAGAAAAATAAAGTTCAAATCAAGGCGAATGGCTCAGTTAGAGAAAATCTAAAAGTATATTTTCAATTTGTCTTCTAAAAAAACAATTTATTGATAAAATTAAGCTTTATTAGATTAACTTACGATGCTTAGCGCAGGATATGCAGGCATATGCCTTCATCTGTGGGAGGAACACGCGCCTGCGGTCGAGGCCTGGAATGTTTTTAAGACTACCTATGCCGTAGGACTTCCTAACCAGCACGGCCTTGATGCGCGGCGTCATGCGCCCGCAATATTCACATGACACTGGCTGGCTTCGTCCACCTGCTTTGTACCTGCCCCATTTTTTACCCATTTTTTTCACCTTGCGACAGCCGGTGTGCTGGCCGTAACCCGTCTTCTGTTTTTAGGCGACATTGAGCTTAGCGGGCTACCACCCACCTCTGACAGGCGTTCATCGGCGGTAATTTGCCCTTGCATCCCGCGAGATGGCCGTTTCATCCTCGCCGACACGACCTCAGCGTCACCGCATCCTAGCGCGAGTCGGGAGGTGTCGTTTCTGTTCCATCTTTCCGGTTTCTCAACCGTGCCCTTATGGGCCCGCGGACCTGCCCGATGGACGGAGTTTCCTCAGGCTTTCGCCCGTGAGTCGCCCACCAGCTCGCCGGCGCTATATTCTAGTTTCCAGGGTTTAAGAAAGTAGCTGGAGAGCAAGATATCAACGGGCTTTGGCCCAAAACGTTTGATTAAATCGGGAGTTTATGTAAAAACTTTAAATTGGCAGCCGATAATCCCTTAAGGGTTTTATGATTGAGATAAGGTTTCATGGACGTGGCGGGCAAGGAGCAGTCACAGCGGCGCGATTACTCGCAGAAGCCGCTTTCATCGAAGGCAAGTACGCTCAAGCTTTCCCATTTTTCGGTGCAGAGAGGAGAGGGGCCCCCGTCCTAGCTTTCGCGCGCATAGGCGACAAACAAATCCGTGTTCGCACTCAAGTATACACGCCTGATTACGTCGTGGTATTAGATCCCTCGTTGCCCGAAGTCGTGGACGTGGCTTCTGGCATAAAACAAGGTGGAATAATTGTGCTCAACTCAAAAAATGACATGCAATTCCCCCACGCTAAAACTGCTTCCGTCGATGCCACTTCGGTAGCGATGGAGAAATTGGGTGTGCCGATAACCAACACTGCCATGCTCGGAGCGTTTGCAAAAGCCACTGGATTGGTAAAAATCGAGTCAATCATTGAAGCAATCAAGAGGTACTTCCCAAGCAAACTAGCTGAGAAAAACGTGGGCACAATAAAAGCAGCATATGATCGAACGAAGGTGACTGCATG
>JAUWXD010000053.1 GCA_030616505.1 Hadesarchaea archaeon | reverse complement strand
ATTTTGTGGCTTGAATTATGTTTCTGCAAATAATACTTGCTGGTTTTTACTAATAAGTCATTTTTTTTAGAGATAACGCAAAAAACAACTATATGTTGTGTTTCATTAACGAATACACCCTGAATAAAGCCTTATTTTTAGCAAGAGAAAAGCGAAACACCCAATATTTGTGTAAATCCATTTGGGCCAACACAATCATCCCACCCAACCCCTTCATTTCCACTGGAATATATTAAATTATAAAAAAAGCTTAAATATTATGTTACATTAATGGTATAAACATGAAGTTATCTGAGTTTAACACCGGTTGGATTATCGGTTTCATCGAAAGTGAAGGTGTTTTCACCACAAATACGATTAAAATCAAACGAAAAACCAAGTTTGGAGTAAAAAAGTACCAGTACACCAACCCAACGTTTTACATTGTTAACAAGGATAGATCTGCGCTGGAGGTTGTTAGGGAGTTTTTAGGGATGGGCAAAGTTAACCGCCACGGCGTGATTTTCCACTTCAGCATAAGACGAAAAGCAGAGACCGTTCGCTTTGTCGAATTTTTAGACGGCAAGTTCAAAACAGAGATAAAAGCCCAACGGTTCTGGCGCTGGAAGGAACGTGTGTTGGAGTGGAAATCAAGGGTGTGGGGAAAACACCAGACCACACAAGCAAAAACAACAAATTCGTTAACAGAAACCGCCAAAGGCTTTTAGCTGTTGAGTACACCTTTTCGGGTGGTGGTGGGGTGAAAGAACGAGCCAAGCTTATTGCGCGAGGCGCCGTCGAGATAGTCACAGAACCAGAATTAGAGGAGCTCTCTAAACACAAAGAGTTAGCCGTGTATTGTGGTTACGAACCCTCTGGCAAAATCCACTTCGGGCACATGTTGACGGTCCGGAAGCTTGTTGATTGTCAAAAAGCGGGTGCGCGGGTGGTTGTCCTGCTCGCGGATTTGCACGCTTATCTTAATGACAAGGGGAAACTGGAGGAAATCAGACGAGTCGCAGAGTACAACCGCCACTGTTTCATTGCGCTGGGTCTCGATCCCAATCGCACGGAGTTTTTGCGCGGGTCAGATTTTCAACTCAAATCAGGTTTTATGCTGGATGTACTCAAAATGGCGACGGGCACCACGTTGCACCGAGCGAGGCGTTCGATGGCAGAGATAGCAAGACACTTAGAGGACCCAGACGTTGCGCAGGTGCTTTACCCTCTCATGCAGGCAGTAGATATCGCGCATTTGAAAATAGACGTGGCGGTCGGAGGCATTGACCAGCGAAAGGTGCACATGGTCGCGCGCGAGAAACTGCCAGCGCTTGGGTTCAAAAAACCAGTTTGCCTCCACATGCCGCTGTTGCATGGCTTGGATGGTGCCGCCAAGATGTCGTCGAGCAAAGGGAATTTCATAGCGGTCGATGATGAGCCGTTCGTCATCAAGGAAAAAGTAGTCAAGGCTTTTTGCCCCCCGGGGGTAGTCAAAGATAATCCAATAATCGAATTTATCGAGCACATTGTTCTACCTATATGCGGAAAATTGATCGTTTCGAGAGAGGCCAAACATGGAGGTCCACTCGAGATAAAAGACCCGATGAAGCTTCACGAGTTGTATGCGTCTGGAAAACTACACCCAACCGACCTGAAGGCAGCAGCCGCGGAGGCGTTTGTGAAGGTCCTCGCGCCAGTCCGTGAGTACTTTGAGGAGCACCCAGACGCGAAACTTGGTGAACCATCCCAGGTTCTTTAACCAATAGTAATAAAATTCGAAAGGCGCGCGATATCAAGTTTTTAAGCGCATGCCGTCAATACACGTGGGGGAAAAATTTGAAGGCAAAACCACGGTCGATTTCGATAGCTTCGGGCAAGGGCGGCACGGGGAAAACAACCATCACGGTGAACCTCGGCGTGGCGCTGGGCTCGCTCGGAAAGGACGTCACAATACTCGATGGCGATTTTGCGATGGCGAACTTGGCATTGGTGTTGGGCATGCATAAAGTTGAATTATCTCTTTTTGATGTGCTAACAGGCAAAGCCGACATCACTGATGTGTTGCGCAAAAAGTACGGAATCAAAGTTGTACCTACGGGATTTCGTTTCGAGGACGTCCACGAGGTGCTTTCCAAAGTCAAACGTGAGCGTGTCGAGAAGATTATAAGCGAACTTTTACACCAAACCGAGTTCTTGTTAATCGATGCCCCTGCAGGGATAGCGGACGCGACGATAATTTCGATTGCTGCCGCTCGCGAGATGCTTCCTGTGTGCAACCCCACATACACGAGTATGGTCGATTGCTACAAAACCATCCGCTTGGCCAACGTATTGGGTTCATGGACCCGCGGGCTTGTAGTAAACCGCACTGGTAAGACGGCAGATCTCTCAACAGGCGAGGTCGAGCAGTTCATGGGCAGTACTCTGGGGGCGATGCCAGTGCTCGCGGATATCCCTGAGGACCCGAAAGTCCAAGAGGCAGAGCGTGAGGGAGTCCCCGTGGTAGTGTACGAACCTGAGTGCGAGGCATCAGTTGCGATTAATGAGCTCGCTAAACTCATCGCAGGAGAAGCCGATTTGCCGTATGTCCCGTATGAGGAGTCGGCCCTCAAAGAGACGACTGATAGGTTGATTCGAGCGCTGACTGGGCGTCGGGTCTAATATTGCGGTTTAGTTTGTTAGAGCTAAGGCACTAGACGAAAAAGGACCAACACTGCTACGATAAACACAACACTATCGTTTTATGTGATTTAGACGATGAAATGGTAAACGCTTGGAGAGATTCTTTAAGGTGATGATATGAAGTTTGCGGAATTCAAAGCCCCAAAAGGCGTGATCAAAGTCGAGCTTGAGCTGTCGAGCAATAAGATTTCACACATCTCACTCAGCGGCGACTTTTTCATGTATCCCGAGGACGCGATTGAAAAACTTGAGCAATCATTGAACGGCGTCGTAGCCGATCGGGGTAGTCTGCTGGCAGGGGTACAGCGATTTTATAGCTCAACCGGCGCCCAAACCCCTATGGTCGAGCCAGAGCACTGGGTTGAGGCCATATTACGCGCGGCGGGTGGATAAATGGAGTGGCGTTTGTTACATTCGCGCGTGGATGATGCCTTCACGAGCATGGCGATCGATGAAGCGCTGCTGAGACTTAATGCAGAAGGCAAATCACCCAACACAATAAGATTTTGGCGTTGGCAGCCATCGACAGTTTCGCTCGGCTGTTTTCAAAGTGTTGAGCGTGAGGTCGATTTGGGTGTAGCAAAAAAGTACTGCGTTGATGTTGTCAGGCGCATCACTGGTGGGGGCGCAGTTTTCCACGACTACGGAGGCGAACTAACATATAGTGTGGTTTGTAAGCAAAATGACATTCCATCAGATATAATCGAATCTTACAAAATGATTTGCGGCGGCTTGGTTCATGGGTTCGGGCAACTTGGATTGCATGCAGAATTCAAGCCGGTCAACGATGTCCAGGTCAATGAGAAGAAGATTTCAGGTAGTGCTCAGACGCGTCGATGGGGTTCAGTGTTGCAGCATGGGACAATACTCGTTTCGCCCGATGTGCGGCGGATGTTTGAGTTACTTAAAGTGAGCCCTGAAAAGATTTCGGACAAGTTTATCTCATCAGTATTTGAGCGCGTGACTACAGTGGAGCGAGAGTTGGGTAGGAAGCCGAGTTTTGAGGAAGTAAGAGAGGCAATGAGCAAAGGTTTTGGTGAGTCCCTCGGCGTTGGGTTTGCAGAGGGTGAGCTAACGGACGAGGAACTTGAGCTAGCGCAAAGTCTCAAATCAAAATATGCGTCAGAAGATTGGCTAAGGAAGCGGTAGTGCACGAGGGCTTTGCGGTTCGCGAACTCAAAGTTTCACGATTTGTAGGAAGCCAGCAACATTATTGTTATGCGAGCGTCACTGACGCGCTCGAGACAACATTGGCAGCGGAATCGTATTGCATACCTTCGGCTTGGACGTCGGTCACAGTGAAGGTGTAGGTTCCGTACAATGTGGTGGAGTGGCTAAGCAAAACCACGCCGCCCGATCCTGTGGTCCCTGACTCTGTTGCCGTTGTGTCGTCTGGACGAGCTACCTCAGCAGTCACAGTCGCCCCGATCACCGAGTTGCCGTCAGCATCCTCGATAGTGACCCAAGCATTGGCGTAAGAGTATCCCTCAAAATGCTCATACCCGGTCTCGATGCTTCCGAT
>JAUWXD010000008.1 GCA_030616505.1 Hadesarchaea archaeon | reverse complement strand
TCTTGATGGCCTCGTCGATGTTTACTCCTTCAAGCGCGGCCACCATGGCCTTCACTCTGGCATCGTCGGCTTCCACTCCCGCTGCTTTCAAGACACTCGCTAACCCTGCCTCGTCCACCTTCTTTCCGGCGGCATGCAGCACCATCGAAGCGTACACGTATTCCATTTATTACCCTCCATTCTTCGAACATTACACCTTGACTGTTATTTACCCTGCCTTTTCCCCCTCTTTAGGCTTTTCCTCTGGCTTCGTCTCGGGCTTTACTTCAGGTTTTGGCGCCTGTGCCTCTGTGTTTTGCGCCTCTGGTTTTGATTCCTCAACCTTTGCTTCAGGTTTTGGTTCCTCTTTGGGTTTCTCCTCCGCAGGTGGCGCTATCCCTAACATCGCCCTCAACTCCTCGTCCAACGTGTGCGAATCCTTAGCACCCACGGTCGCCGCAAGACCCTGCATTTCCACATGAGAGCGCGCAATGAGCATTGGCATGACTTTGGAAACCGGCATGCAGGCGTTCAGCGCCAAGTTCTGGGCAGTCACACTCGCTTTCACGAGCATGAATTTGATGGTCACAGAGGTCGGGTAGTTCACGTTCAGCGCGAGGTTCAAAGCGCTCACGCTTGCCTCTTGGAATTGTGCGATGACCTGCTTCTCATCTATACCCAACACTTCGCCTGAGAACACCATTCCGCTCTCGTATGCTGCGCGCAACTTCAGACCGAGCTCGAGCGGCATTATCCCGAACTTTGCGAGGACGTCAGAAATTTCCTTCGATATCACATCGCCCTCTTTCAGAAGCTTGCAATCCTCGAGGATGACGACTTTTCCAGCTTGGATTCTGGCCTTGATTCCCACGTGCTGGAGTTCCGCGAGCACTGGGCCAGGCGCAAAATCTGTCTCACCCGCAGGGATGACGATGTCTTTGAGAGATTTGGAGCCGGGCTTCGCTGGGGCGTTGGTCCTGTTGTCACGAAGGAATTTGCTGAGCTTGAAGGGGTTCATCATGGAAAAAATCAGTGCAGATTGTTCTTCTAGGAAGTTGATCAGCTCGTTTAGTTTTGAGTCCTTCTTCTCTGCGACATTCTGGATAGCGCGCAGCATCAGCGTGTTCTTCAATACTACGATTTCGGCCTCGCCCCTCAGCTTCCGACGAATTTGCTGGAACTGCAACGCTGGGAGTTCCGAAATATTGAGTATCCCCACGACGGAGTAACGATTGAAAAAGCCTAAGAGGTCACCTACGGCTTCCTGCTTCCAGGGAGCCACCCGCGCCGCTTTGGTACTGACCATCACTCCACCTCCAACTTGATTGGTTTTCCCATCGTGGTCTTGATTTTAACAACACCTATTTCGCCCTGACCCTCGTCTAATCTGTGTTCCACAACATCAAGCACCGCTCGCGCGTTCGCCACAATCTGTTCATCGCCCATACTCTCAACTCCGATTTTGGCGTGGAGGGCTGCTTGGTCTTTGGTTGCCATCCGCATGGTCTTCTTCATTCGATTAATTATTGGTCCAGGGTTAGCTGTGGTTGGAATCGGTTTCGGCATCTTTCCCTTGGGTCCGAGTACTGGTCCAAGCGCCTTGCCTATCATCACCATGAAGTCAGATTGAGCGATGGAGAAATCGTGCTGCGCCGCTAACTTCTTCGCCCGTTTCCGATCTCGCCCCAGCGATTCCACATCACGACGGCTTAGCACTAGGTCTGCACCTGAGTCTCGCGCTCGGCGTGCCAGCTCTCCCTCAGCGAATGCCAAAACTTTTTTGAGTTCTCCAACCTGATGGGGCAACACCACATCTTCCGTGATCCGCCCCTCTGGCTTCTTTGGATCGACACCTCTCAAAGTGATTATCAAGTCGACGCCCTGCTCAAATTTGCGCTTGGGGCTCGCTTCGCGCATCTGCTTGATCGCGCTCAACAAGTTCTCAGTCGATGCAGGCATGTCACTTCAACTCCTGATCATGTTTTCCTTCTGTTATTTCCTGCTGTACCTCGCGTGCATCTTTGCCTTCCACAGTCACGCCGAGGCTGACACACGTGCCCAGTACCTCCTTTACGGCTGCCTTAATGTCCATAGCAAAGCTACCCTCCGACTTCATCTTGGCGATGTTGACCGCTTGAGTAAGACTGAGATTCCCTACCACTTCGGTGCCGGAGGTCTTTGCGCCTTTCTCCAGCCCGAGCTCCTTCTTGATGAGAGCAGCGACGGGTGGCGAACCAACCTCTATTTCGAACTGTTTGTTCTTACCCACCACTACGATAACCGGTACTTTCATGCCAGAAAACGATGCGGTCTTCTCGTTTATCTTGGCGACGACTTGTCCGATGTTGAGCCCCAGCGGACCTAGGGCTGGCCCTATCGGTGGAGCGGGGGACGCCTTTCCCCCTTCTACCATGATCTTAACCTTCGATGTCATCTGAGTCACCCTACTCAAACGTGCACGATTCCCTCGAAAGTATGCGGTGGACGCTATAAAGAGGCTACGGTTAGGCTTGCTGGTCTAGGACCTCAAGCTTACCGTAGATGCCAGCACTCACGTGAACCTCGTTGCGGAATAGCCTTGCGTAGCCGTTGGTGATTTTGATTTTGTCGCCTGCCTTGACTCTGTCGATGTCGGCGTCCCATAGCGAAATTTTTATCTGGCCCGTATCATCTTCTCCCACTGCTGTCGCAACCCTGCCCTCTTTACCGTCCCTGCGGGCGTAGGTGCGGGGCTCTTGTACTTCGACTAATTTTAGTTCTAGTTCGATGCGCCGCATGTCTGGCCTTATGTCGCTTGCTTTCATTTTGCCTCCTCCTTCTCTTTTTTCTGAATGACCTTGACGGAGTCGCCACGGACGGTGACTGGAATCGGGACCGTTGCCTCAAATAGCTCTACAGTTATTTCTTCTTTTCCCTCATCCAACCTTATTATCCTCGCGCGCTCCCCGCGGAAGGGTCCTGATACCAACTCCACCATGTCACCAATTTCCATACCACTGACGACAGGTTTGGGAACCAAGAACTGCTCTATCTGCTCTATCGGGACCTCTCCTCCAACCATGCCCTTTGCATGCTTAATCCCGCCACGCGCGCGCTCTATGCTCGATTTCCCTACCGCTTCGACAAACACATAACCCCTTATTCCGGGTGGTGCCAAAACGGTCTTTATCGGTAGCTGGAAATTCTCAGCTCTCGTAACAAGCATGGCGGCCGTATTTTTTTCTTGACCAATCGTCGTTCGGATAGCAAAGATTGCTGGCTTTTGTACTTCTTCCACTCGACCCACCTCAAATAGATGTAAAGATTTCTTGGATAATGTAGTTGACGAACATGACAGCAAAGCCGACGAAACCCACGAGCAAGATGCCAAGCCCGGTAATCTTGGCTACCTGTAGGTACTCCTCCTGGTCTGGCTTTTTCGCTACCTGTAACACGCGCCTGCAGTTTTGAAAGAACTTCCGTATCAAAGAGACTCCAACCCAAGTTCGACAGGCTCGCCTTTTCTTATCGGTTTTTCACCAGGGCCTAGTACGTAAGGCGAGTGAACCCCTGAAAGAACTACCATCACCCGTACTGTATTCATCATTTCCTCAGATATCTGTGCTCCCCATATTACGTTGGCTTCGGTGTCCAGAGATTCTGAGACGCGGGAAACTATTTTCTCTGCCTCCTCGAGGGTCATATCTGGGCTTCCTACAACGTTCACGAGGGCACCCTTAGCACCTGTGATATCCACGTCGAGCAACGGGCTGTTGAGAGCCTCATCCACGGCCTCTATAGAGCGGTTTGCATTATCAGACTCCCCTATCCCAATCATGGCAACGCCTCCGTTCTGGAGCACCGTGCGCACGTCGGCAAAGTCTAGGTTAATCAGACCAGGTTTGGTTATCATTTCTATTGTTCCCTTGATTGCATCCATCAGCAACTGGTCTGTAACCTTGAACGCGGCACCTATTGGCAAATCAGGAGCAAGCTGGAGCAATTTGTCATTCGGTATCACTATCACGGTGTCAGTGACTGCCCGGAGTCGCTCAAGTCCCTGTTCAGCGTTCATTCTCCGCCTGGTCCCTTCGACTGTGAATGGAAGCGTCACGACGCCGACGGTCAGCGCACCGAGCTTCTTAGCGATCTCAGATATAACTGGAGCTGCTCCGGTCCCTGTCCCACCGCCTAGACCACACGTTACGAAGACCAAATCCACGCCATAGATGTTGTCTTTTAACATTGCTTCATCCTCTCTAGCAGCGGCTTCTCCTTTCGCAGGGTCGTTTCCAGCTCCTAATCCGCCTGTACTATCGCGTCCAATCAGGACTTTTCGGTCGGCGGTCGTGTAAAGAAGGTCTTGAGCATCGGTGTTGATCGCTATCGTCTCGGCACCTTGGATACCTACACTCATCATGCGGGAAAGCGTGTTACAGCCAGCCCCGCCACAGCCGACGGTGAGGATTCTGGCCTTCGCCTGTCGAAGAATTTGCTCGAGCTCTTCGCCACCGAGGGTCTTCGACTCCTGTGTTCCAAGTTTTGTAGGAGCTTCAACCCCTGGTTTGGTCAATGCAAAACCCATCTCAGGAGTAAATATGGCATTTTCAGCCGTTCTCAATCGAATCCCTTTCCTTACTACGTTGATGAATTTCGTCCAATTCGATTTAAACCTTTTCCTCATTCAAAATTTTACTAGTACGTGAAGTTTGAATGCCAAGTCCGCCCGCAACCTGCTGGCAAAGCGTTCGTTGTTCCCTACTCATGCCCTTCCAGTCCAGCACGAGCAGCTTCACACCCTGATTTGTGCATAGAATCGCGCGTTCGATGAGCTTTTCAAAGTTTGAGTACTTTGGGATGATGTGTCCCACCGCGACACCTGTGCGAAGGGTGACTTCGGTGTGGTGAGGGGCATAATGCGGCCCTCCAAAGCCCACCGCATTCGTGCATTTCAAAGATGAAGTCGCTGCTGTCATTATCGCCCGCGCCACAGCTTCGCCAGCTTTCTCATTTCGCCATTGTTCCGGCGTGCTGCCTATCTCCACGAAGGTGATTGGAACTTCGAGTTTGGTCGGACCATGATGGGTGGCTTCCAAAGAAACTTCAAATGGGAGTTCAAGCTCATCGCGCGCCGATGCTAACGTTTGTAAAGCTAATTTAATCGTCTGAGGGGAGGCCACAGCCAACTCCTGCCTCTCAAGTTCCCCCGGTACGTGTACGGTGAGAGATGGTCTGCCTGTCTTGCTCGCATGCCTAGATGCAACTATAACCTCGTCGGCATCGAAGGGTAATGTGTTAATATTAGTAATTTCATGACCGACACTCGCCAATAACACGTTCCCGCAAACGTACGAATCCAGTTGGTATTTTTCGAAATCGTAAAACTCCCGCAGTCGTGCCACGATATTCAGAGCAGCGGGGTCTTTGGCGGAGGCTAGGATTAGCTTCATCACTAGAACTATCGTCTGGGGCAAAAATAGATGGTGGGCCCGCCGAGATTCGAACTCGGGAACTTCGCCATGTCAAGGCGACGTCATAACCACTAGACCACGAGCCCCTGATGAGTTTTAGCCGAGTTGGTATAAAATCGTTTATAGCTGAAGAGTGGTGGACCGGGCGGGATTCGAACCCGCGACCTCCCGCATGCCAAGCGGACGATCATACCGGACTGATCTACCGGCCCGCCAGAAAAACGTTGCTTTGTGAACTTAAGAGATTTTGTAACAGTCTATTTGAAAAAAAACGCCAGTTATCGTAAACGCAAACCTTGAATTTTCTTTACCTTCCAATTGTAACGTTTGATGCGGCGCGATCTACCATAACCACACGCTGCACAAACACCACGCTGGGCATGATATGCACGCCTCCCACATCGACGGCAGCGTATATGCATTACCTTATGACGCTTGCCCATCGAAGCCGTGCCCTTGACCATCTACATCACCCGGCTGGAGAAATGAATACGACGTTATCTCCTCTGATTACCATGGTCCCATAACGCTTGCTCGCCTCTCCGCCTTGAATCTCCTCAGCTTCCTCGAGCACGATGTTCACGTGCACATCGAATCCGATGAGTTTTCCGCGAAGTTCTCGTCCGCCTTTGAGCCCTACGAGTACTGGCGAACCCAACGCACGGTTCAGTACATCCAGTGGTCGCTGCGCCATGAAAATCATCAACTCCTATTCAGCTGTGTATTTAAGAGTATCGAGCTTATTTTTGTCGGTGCTGATGAAACGACGCTATTGGTTGAGGAAGGACGAGGTCAAACAGCTGGCGCACGATGTTGAAAAGTTTGGATGTGACGTCAACAAGCTCTTAAAGGGAGCTGAGCTGCTAGAATTTGCAGAGGATAAAAAAATAATACTTGTGAAGGGCAGAGGGCTCTTTATCAGAGGGCGTGATGGACTCTTTCCAGCTCTTACTGCGGTCGACTCACTCCAAATTCGGCGTGTGATTATCGACATGGGCGCGGTGCCGCATGTAGTAAATGGTGCGGATATCATGGGGCCTGGCGTCGTCTCGGCTGATGTGGAAATTGAGGCAAAAAACGTTGTAGTTGTGGTGGATGAACGCCATGGGAAGCCTCTTGCCATTGGGCTGGCACTCGTTCCTGGCGCTGAAATGAAGACCAAGGGAAAAGTAGTTAGAAATATTCACCACGTAGGAGATGAAGTATGGCGTTTTCTCCGAGAAAAAGATTAAATAGTTTGAAAGCTATTTTGTACTAGATAAGGTGGTCAATTGAGGGTTTTTAAAAGGGCTTTAGGTGGTCCAAAGGCAGACCCTGGAATCGCTCAAGAAGTGCCTATAATGGAAATCGAAGAGACGGAGAGGCCCCGAGGTAGCGATGGACTCGAGCCCATCTATGTAAAAAGCATGGAATTACGCAGTTTGATTGATATTCAAGAAGTTGCGGACGAGCTTCGGACTGGAAATATAATCGTCCTCGAAATTAGCACCTTGATGAACCAAGACCCTGAGGAGCTAAAACGGGCGATTGACCAGCTCAAGGGAATATGTCAGGCCATAGGCGGCGATGTTGGGCGCCTGACGGAATCAAAAGTCATGGCGACCCCAAGATTTGTCACCATCCAGTTTAGAAAGACCTAAAACTGGTTTGGGTGGACTTATGCTGAAGAGGGAGTTTGTACTCCCTAATGAGCGCTGTCCAATTTGCGGAGCTGAAAATACTTTTCAGATGAGGGGAAGAATTGACAACATCCCCCATTTCGGCGAAACAATAGAGTCCATCGTCACCTGTAGCAACTGTAAGTTCAAACATGCAGACGTAATGCACTTGGGAGAACACGAACCCATGCGTCACGAGTTTTCAATCTCGTCAGAAAATGATATGATGGTTCGGGTGGTGAGGTCGAGCACTGGGACGATAAAGGTGCCGGAGCTCGGTGTGACAGTGAAACCTGGTCCGGCAAGCGAAGGTTATATCTCCAACATTGAAGGGGTGCTCAACCGTATCGAGGAAGCAATCAAACTAGCAACTTCGGAGGGGAACTCGGACGAACGCCGCCGCGGAGAGACTAAACTCAAGAAACTTGAAAACATCTATCACGGGGGAGGTAAGGCCAGACTAATCTTGATGGATCCTTTTGGCCACAGTGCGATTGCGGATAAACGGGCGGAAAAGCGGAAGCTCACAAAAAAAGAGTTGGATAAACTCAAAGCTGAACTCTAACGCAACCTGACAGTTTCGAGGTTCGTCATGGGCCTTGTTTCAACTCTAAAGAGTTTGTGCAACGCGCTTGAGAGATTTATACAATTGTTTTCGTCACCATGAATGGTCAGGACTCGCTGCGGCTTGGGCGATATTCTGTGCACGTAGTTCAAAAGTTGGGCGCGATCGGAGTGCCCGCTGAAACCCTCTACCGTCTTAATTTCCATGTTAATCTTTACCTCTTCCACCTTGCC
>JAUWXD010000089.1 GCA_030616505.1 Hadesarchaea archaeon | reverse complement strand
GCCCGAAAGCTTAGAGTCTGGACGAAGAGAGAGCTGGTGACGGCAGGATCGAGTTCAGAGGAGCGGGGTTACAAAATCCGTCTAGAAACACGGGCCAGGGAGTTCATGCTTGTGGCGAGCTTAAGGGTATCAAAGACCCGAAGGCGAAGCGAAAGCGACAAGTTCGCAGTTTACAAGGAACGGCGTCTGAAAGGGCGTGGAGTCACAGGCATGAGACCCGAAACCGGACGATCTACCCCTGAGCAGGCTGAAGCCTAGGGAAACCTGGGTGGAGGGCCGAGCAAGTATTGACGTGCAATTCATGTTTGTTGACTTGGGGGTAGGGGCAAAAGACCAATCTAGTCCGGTGATAGCTGGTTCCTACCGAAGTGGACATAGGCCAGCCTGATTAGAGGTGGCATGTTTGGTAGAGCAAGGATTTATGGTTACGGGGAGTAAAATCCTCGCCCATGAGTCAAACTACGAACAGACATGTACCGTAGAAGATCAGAGTCGGGCGTGCGTCCGTAAGGGACGTGGCCGAAAGGGGAATAACCCAGACAATGGTTAAGGACCCCAAATCTCGGTTAAATGCTAAAAGAGGAAGGACGTCCTTGCACAAAGACAGTAAGGCGGTAGGCTTAGAAACAGCCACCCGCTAAGCAACACGTAACAGTGGACTTACCGAGTGCTTGGGCTCCGAGAATGGACGGGGCTAAACCGAGTTCCGAGACCATTGGGCACATTGAAAGATGTGATCCGGTAGGTAGGCGATCTGGTCGGGCGGAAGCAGGGTTGTGAAGTCCTGTGGACCGGTCAGATTTGCAGATCCTGGTGGTAGTAACAGCAAAGAGAGGTGAGAATCCTCTCCGCCGAAAGGGCAAGGTTTTCACGGCAACGTTCGTCAGCCGTGAGTCAGTCGGTCCTAAGGTCACCCTTACCTGGTGTGACCGAAAGGGAAACAGGTTTATATTCCTGTACTGCGTGGATACGACATAAGCGGTAACGCTAAGACCGTTTTCTAACGCGACTGGATAAGCTCTATAAAATCATCGTTTTATTTAACTATATAATCCTTCGAAGTACCGTGACGGTGAGAAGAAGGTGAAAATAGGAATAGGCTGCCAATAGTGGCGGCTAGAGCTTTTTCCACTCGCCCGTGAAAAGGAAAATGGTAAGGATTCCACGTATCCGTACCCAGAACTGACACAGGTGTCCCAAGGTGAGAAGCCTAAGGCGTGTTCGGTCAAAGATGGTGAGGGAAATCGGCAAATTCGCCCTGTAACTTCGGGATAAAGGGTGCCTGTGGGCTTGAAAGGGCTCGCAGGTCGCAGTGACAAGGGGGGGGCAACTGTTCAATTCAAACATAGCAAACTGCAAGAGCGAAAGCTTGTGAACAGTTTGTGAATCCTGCTCAATGCTGGTAAGTGAATGCGGGTTCCAACCCGACCAAGCTCCAGTAAATAGCGGGAGTAACTATGACTCTCTTAAGGTAGCCAAATGCCTTGTCAGATAAGTACTGATGTGCATGAACGGATCAATGATTTCCCCACTGTCCCTACCGTCTATCGAGTGAATTCACTAGCCAGCGAACAGTCTGGCACCATCCAGCGGGAAGAGAAGACCCCGTGGAGTTTTACTGCAGCCTGTGCCTGTTTTATGGGTAGCAATACATAGAGTAGTTAGGAGCGTCGAACCAAGTTCTCAGGGACTTGGGAAGCAAAAATGAAACACTAACTTTTGTCGCTTGTATGACTAACTTTTCCTCGGAAAAGGATAAGTATTGGTGGGCAGTTTAGCTGGGGCGGCTGCGCTTGAAAAGATATCGAGCGTGTCCAAAGGTTAGCTCAGGTGGGACAGAAATCCACCGTAGAGTACAAGAATAAAAGCTAGCTTGACAGGGTTCTTTCCCATAGGGAACTCTGGAACGAAAGTTTGGTCTAGCGATCTGTCGTGACTTCTCGTTGAGGTCCGACAGCGGCAGAAAAATTACCCCGGGGGTAAGGAGTGACACTAGTGCACAACGAAAATAAAAGAAAAATTCTTTGGGAATGATCATATATTCATGATTACCACAGGATTGCTATTTGTTGGGTAAATTCACTAGCTACTACTAACATGAAGTAGAATAGTTAGACGACAATAAATAGAATCCACAGCACTAATACACTCTCCCCAAACAGAGTCGTCGCAGGCGAGAGCTCACCAGCTCTCCAGAAACATGTTACCGCTATTATTGAGAAACGATCTAGGTTCGCGTTCTGGAGGCAGAGTAAATCGACCCTGCGGCTTGCTACCTCGATGTCGGCTCTTCCTCTCCTGGCGCCGCACAAGACGCCAAGGGTAGGGTTGTACGCCCATTAAAAGGGAACGTGAGCTGGGTTTAGACCGTCGTGAGACAGGTCGGATTCTTTCTACTGGATGTGCTGGGAAATTGAGGGTAGGGCAGGGTCGGTACGAGAGGACCCCCCCGTCGGCGCCACTAGTCTACCGGTTGTCTGATAAGGCATCGCCGGGCAGCCACGCGCCAAGCGATAACAGCTGAAAGCATCTAAGCTGGAAGCGCGTCCTGAAACGAATTTCCCACTCTAGCAACGTTCATTTTTCGTTTGTAGCCCATTCTATGCTGTTTTGGGTTTCAATTTATTGTTTCGATTGAGCGAATATGAGCACGGGACTGGCGACAGTTACGTGTGTTGTTGGACGAAGGTTCCGATACAAGATCGGTTTGAAAGGTCTGTGGTGTACGCGTCGAGTCTTCGGGCGAGATGCTCAGCCAGCAGATACTTACCACTTAAGCGTGTCATTACCGAAACGGACTTCTAGACCTTAAAGGAGAAGTGTGAGTCCGAGCATCAATTATGGTTTTTCATTATCAAAATCAGGGGGAAATTATTTTTTGTTTGAGAAAATATTTGAGTTTTTTTCTATCAATAATCCTTGAGGTATTAACCGAGGTCTCTTAGTTTTAGGTATTATTACTCAATGTTTTTTCTTGCTGACTATGATTACTT
>JAUWXD010000058.1 GCA_030616505.1 Hadesarchaea archaeon | reverse complement strand
GTCTTCAGCTAAGAGCGGATCGTTTGGTGTTTTAGAAGGTTACAAATTCATGGATAAATTTATTCAATTTTGAGCTCCTCTTTATCTAGATGTGCAAGTGCTAGAAAGCAATATTTAAGACGATTAATTCTCAGTTGAAACAGAGGTCTTCAATGGGAGGATGGAGTTTTTGTTGATAAGAATTGTGATGGAGCTTGAAGATGTCCCCGGGCAACTTCTCAAGGCACTCGAACCAATTTCACGGTTTGGAGGCAACATTCAGAGCATCATGCACCAGCGTGAGCGAAAGACCCCACTAGGGCGCATACCGGTCATGCTGGTTTTCGAGATTGGTGATAGGGCAAGACTAGATCGCATTCTAGCGACGCTACGGACCATAGGAGTGTGGGTTACTCAGCTTGGGGAGCGTGAAGGCGCCGTAAAGGCAACGGCTCTTTTGATAGGCCACATCATCCACACAGATATTAGGGACACAATCGATCGCTTGAACGCTCTCAAGGGAGTAATGGTATCTGATCTGAGTCTCGCGATGGGAGATTCCGGTAAAGAATCGACAGCGCGGATAACGATTGCAGCTGACGATGACAAGCGTGCGAACTTGGCTATTTCCAACCTGCAGCGCATCGCAGACAGAAAAAAGCTCTTGATGATAACTTCGCTTGGGGCGAGATGATGCGGATAGTGATTATAGGGTTCGGGAACTTAGGGAAGGGGCTCAGTCGCGTGTTCGTTCAAAAAGCGGGCTTTCTACGTAAAGCCCACGGTTTGGCCCCACGTGTGGTTGCAGCTGTCGACGAGTTCGGCGCGGCGATGGATGAAAAAGGGCTCAACCTAGCGGAGCTGCTAAAAACCGCTGAGAAGAAAAGGACGGTTGCCGCGTACAAAGGAGGGAAAAGAGGAAAACTCGCTCTCAAGATGATAGAGGATGTTGAAGCGGACGTTGTTTTTGATCTCACACCGACGAACATCAAGACAGGGGAACCTGGTTTAACTCACATCAAACGTGCGATGTTGGCTGGAAAGCACGTGATAACGTCAAACAAAGGCCCGCTCGTGGTAGCGTTCAAGGAACTCGATTCGTTGGCAAAAAGGTGCGGTGTTGAGTTCAGGTACTCCGCATCAGTTGGCGGTGCTGTGCCCGTAATAGGCCTCGCGAGAAAACTTTTGGCTGGAAATGAAATACGGGAGATTCGCGGGGTGCTTAACGGGACCACCAATTATCTCCTCACGCGCATGAGCACAGAGGGGGCCCAGTTTGAAATTGTCCTGCGTGAAGCCCAAGAGCTAGGGATAGCTGAGAAGAATCCGACACTTGATATCGAGGGCATCGATACCGCATGTAAAATCACCATTCTCGCGAACTCAATTTTAGGGATGGACACGAAACTTAAGGATGTTAAAATCACGGGCATCACGCGTGTTCGTCCTGAGACGATTCGGTTGGCTCGGGAAGCTGGTCAGGTTATAAAACTAGTTGGAATAGCAAGACGTGGCACGCTTGAAGTTGGACCAAAGCTCATACCTGTTGGACATCCCCTCGCCGTCGGTGGAACTTTGAACGCTGTGACGTTCGAGCTTGACCTCGCTCGGGAAATCTCGATTACAGGCTTCGGAGCTGGCCCGCAAGAAACCTCTAGTTCGTTGCTCGGAGATTTAATCGATATCCACAGGACGCTCGGGGGATAAGTTTGTGGCTGAAGTGCATCGAGTGCGGCAGCAAGTTCAAAATCAACGAGAGATTTTACACCTGCCCCAAATGTAGTGGATTGTTAGAAGTGGAGTTTGACTATAGCAAGCTGAAGCGTAGGCTCAACCGTAAGCGTTTGAAGGTTGAATCTCCGAGTGTTTGGAAGTATCGCGCATTCATGCCAATTCTAGATGATAAAAAAATAATCAGCCTTGGCGAGGGAGGAACCCCACTATACCGATGCGACCGACTCGCGAAGGAGGTCGGTATTCGAGAACTTCATGTGAAATTTGAGGGGGCAAATCCAACTGGTTCCTTCAAGGATCGAGGGATGACAGTAGGGGTCACGAAAGCCCTAGAGTTCGGGGTAAAGACCGTCGCGTGCGCATCAACCGGCAATACCTCTGCGTCGCTCGCAGCATACGCGGCCAAGGCAGGGCTTCGTTGTGTGGTTCTACTCCCAAAGGGGAAGGTGGCTCTGGGGAAGCTGGCACAGACATTGATTTACGGCGCGCAAGTGGTGGCTGTGAAAGGAAATTTTGACCAATCACTGGCAATCGTGCGCAAGATATGTGATGAGCAGAAGGATATCTACCTCCTGAACTCGGTCAATCCTTTCAGGCCTCAGGGACAGAAGTCGATAGGGTTTGAGATAGCAGATCAGCTCGGGTGGAAGGTACCAGACCGGGTAGTAGTGCCAATGGGAAACTGCGCCAACATCTGGGCGATTTACAAGGGCTTTTTCGAGTTCGACGCAACTGGGTTGACGAAGGGAATACCAAAGATGATGGGGATTCAGTCAGAGGGATCGATGCCGATTGTCGATGCCATAAAACGTGGGTTGGACAAGTTCGAACCGGTTGAAAAGCCAGAAACAATAGCGACGGCAATCCGCATAGGCAACCCCGTAAATGGACCAAAGGCCATTCGGGCGATTAGATCCTCAAAAGGAACAGCCGAGGCAGTGAGCGACGCCGAGATTGTAAAGGCTCAAAAGTTGATGACTGGACTTGAAGGGATAGGAGCAGAGCCTGCGAGTGCATCCACGATTGCAGGACTCAAGAAACTTGTGCGTCAGGGAGTCGTCAATCAAGATGAGAGCGTGGTATGTGTGGCGACCGGGCATATTTTAAAGGACCCTGAAGAAGCAATAAGGGTCTCGGAGCGACCACGTGAAGCTCCGGCGAAGTATGAGGAAATATTAAAAATGTTAAGGTGAACGAGATGCGCCCGAGAGAGGCTTATGATAAGACGTTGGGGCTGTTGCAAGAGCATCACGAGTGGTTCAAAAAGGTCTTGCCGTTGATAGCGAGTGAAAACATAACGAGCCCAGCTGTGAGAGAAGCCATGGCCAGTGATTTCCAGCATCGATATGCAGAAGGCTGGCCAGGGGAGCGGGTCTATGCCGGGTGCATCTATATAGACAAACTTGAGTTTCTTGCGATGGATTTGGCGCGTGAGCTATTCAAGGCCGAGCATGCTAACGTCCAACCAGTTTCCGGGGTAACCGCTAATCTTGCCACGTACACAGCCCTCACTAACCCAGGCGATACCATGATGTGCCTTTCAATTCCGTCAGGCGGTCACATCAGTATGGGGAAGAAGAAGTTTGGTGGTACAGCAGGGGCCGTCCACGGGCTGGAAGTGGAGTATCTGCCGTTTGATGAGAAGCGCATGAACATAGACGTGGACGCGGCGGTAAAGAAGATTGCCGAAGTCAAGCCAAAACTACTCATATGTGGTGGAAGCGTGTTTCTCTTCCCCCACCCTGTTAAAGAGCTTAGCGAGGTGGCAAAAGAGCACGGTGCGCACGTGATGTACGATGCTGCTCATGTCGCCGGCCTAATCGGGGGCGGGCAGTTCCAAGATCCATTACGCGAAGGGGTAGATGTCATGACATGTAGCACACACAAGACCCTCCCAGGCCCCCAGCATGGCATGATATTATGCACAAAGGAACTGTCTGAGTCCATAAACAAAGCCGTTTTCCCAGGTGTGGTGAGTAATCACCATTTGCACGCCATGGCGGGCGTTGCTGTAGTGCTAGCGGAGATGTTGGAGTTCGGAAAGGAGTACACTACCCAGATAGTTAAGAATGCAAAGGCTCTTGGAAAGGCACTCCATGGACACGGGTTGTCGGTTTTATGCTCTGACCAAGGGTTCACAGCGTCCCATACTGTGGTCGTTGATGTCACCAAGTATGGTGATGGGGGAACCCTTGAGAAAAAATTAGAGAACGCAAACATCATACTTAACCGCAACCTGCTCCCATGGGACTCCCGCGAGGGGAGGCACTACAAAAATCCAGGGGGTATTCGGCT
>JAUWXD010000066.1 GCA_030616505.1 Hadesarchaea archaeon | reverse complement strand
CGCGGAACTTGAGGGCTACCCCCTCGGCATAATCGTCGACGAAGTGACCGACGTGCTGGGGATACCAGTAAAAAACATCGACCAGACACCCGAGCTTGTGACGACGGGAGTATCCAAAGAATATCTGACGGGGATCGGAAAGGCTGGCGAAAAGAGGCTCATCATCCTGCTCGACCTGAAAAAGGTGCTTTCTAAGGAAGAATTCGTCGAGATTAGGGGGATGGAAGAAGGAGCAGCAAAACCCCGGAGTGGAAAAAGTTCCCAAGGAAATCATGTGGGGGAGATGGAGGAGTGAAATGGCCCAGAAGATACTGATAGCTGACGACTCGGCGTTCATGCGCCTTTACCTAAAACGCATCCTTGCCGAGGCAGGATATAAGGACACGATCGAGGCCGCTGACGGGCGAGAGGCGATAATCCGATTTGAGCGGGAGCGTCCGGACCTGGTGATCCTAGACGTAATCATGCCCGACATGGACGGGCTCGAGGCCCTCCACGAGATAATGCGGGTCGACCCGAAGGCAAACGTGGTGATGATTACTGCGGTGGGGCAGGAGTACATGATGGAGGAGGCAAGCAAGGCGGGGGTCAAGGAATACATCACCAAGCCATTCGAGGAAGCGGAGATAGGGAAAACGCTCACCAAGATCATCGGCCCCGGCGAGCGGAAGGTGGAGTGAATGGAAAAGGCACCCAAGCTGACTTGGCTTGAGCGCGATGCCCTGCGCGAGATAGCTAGCATCGGGGCCGGGAATGCAACGACCGCCCTCTCGAAGCTGGTGAAGCGAAGAATCGACGTGATTGTGCCGCGGCTGAGCTTGGTCGAACTGCGGTCAATCCCCGAGATAATGGGCGGCCCAGAGAAAATGGCCACCGCAATGTTTTCGCGAATAACCGGCGACACCTTCGGCAGCTTGGTCGTGCTCTTTGAGCGAGAGAACTCCTACCTAGTGGTGGATATTTTAAAGGGCAATGCGCTGGGGACCACAAAGACCCTGACCCCAGATGATCTCAAATCGCTTGAGGAGATGGGCGTTATCCTTTCACGGACCTGTCTAGTCGCTCTGACCGATTTTTTGGGCCTGAATTTGGAGGTGTCCGAGCCGGGGGTGGCCTCTGACATGGTAAAGTCGCTAATGGACACCGTGCTCACGGAGTTCGCCGTGAAATCTGACCACGCCCTGCTGATCAAAGTGGAGTTCGCATCGTCACCTGTCAAGGTTGGCGGACACTTTGCCCTAATATTCGACGTGACGACGATCGATCGGATAATCGACGCGATCCACGAAAAACTGGGTGATAAGAGAACAGGATAGCTGAAATTAAAAATTCCCGGAGGAGCAAACATGAAGTCCGAGTTGGAGGGGGCGGTGGAGGAATTAACTGAATTGGAGAAGGATGCGCTGAGGGAAGTGGGTTACATCGGCGCGGGGCATGCGGCCAATGCCCTATCGAAGCTGATAGGTCAGCGCATCGATGTGAGCGTACCCATCGCGGCGACCGCCCCTCTGACGCAGCTCCCGGAGACGGTCGGAAGCAGGGAGGAGCTGGTCGCCGGAATATACCTCCCGGTGACCGGAGATCTCGAGGGTTCCGTTCTGTTGGTTTTTCCCCAGCGAAGCGCGTTGGTATTGGCCGACTTGTTGATGAAGCGAGAAGTGGGAACCGCCACAACGCTATCCGAAATAAATCAATCTGCCCTCAAAGAGGTGGGCAACATCCTGTCGGGGAACTGCTTAACAGCTCTTTCTAAGTTCTTGGGGATGAGGCTGGTCGAACACATCCCGGATTTCGCGCACGACATGGTCGGGGCCGTGGTGGACTCAATAATCGTGAAATTCGGTCAGAAGGCGGAGCAGGCGCTGATAATAGTCGTGGAACTCACCACCAAGGAAAAGGTAAAAATCGTGGCATATTTCTTCCTCCTCTTCGGTCTGAAGGAGGCCGAGACAATTTTGAAGGCGATCAGGGCAAAGGCGGGCGAATAAATGGCAGAGGAGATCGAGGTCAACATAGGCGAGCTGAAGGTTACAAAAGCCCCCAACAAATTGGTCGTCTTGGGGATCGGGTCCTGCGTGGCGGTCACATTTTACGACCCTGAGCTCAAGACCGGGGGCTTGGCCCACATAATGCTACCCAAGAGCACGGGGAGCAACCCCGCCGGCAGTCCAACAAAATATGCCGACCTGGCCGTGGATGAGCTGATAAAGGAAATGGCAAAGCTGGGGTCTAAAAAAAAAGATATCGAGGTCAAAATCGTCGGAGGGGCGAATATGTTCCCCCACCTCAAGCACGCCCCGATCGAAGTTGGGAGGGTCAACATCGAGGCCGTGAGGGAGAAGCTGAAAAAGGAGGGCATAAGGTTGGTTGGTGAGGCCGTGGGTGGAAGCATCGGGCGATCGGTGGAATTTTCAACCGCAACCGGCAGCGTTGCCGTCCGAACGAAAATATGAGGTGAAGGAAGGTTTGATGTAATTCGATAAAAACCGTGAAAGGAGGGATGATATGACGAAGATACTGGTGGTGGACGACTCCGCTTTCATGCGGAAAATCTTGAGGGATCTCTTGACCGAAGTCGGATACACGGATGTGACCGAGGCAGCGCTCGGAAAACAGGCACTCGTCGAATTTGAGCGGAAGAAGCCGGACGTGGTTCTCTTGGACGTAATTTTGCCCGACATAAGCGGCGACAAGGTCCTTGATAAAATGATGGAAAATGACCCGAACGCAAAGGTGATAATGGTCACCGCTGTGGGGCAAAAGCTGATGATGGACGAGTGCATGAAATCGGGCGCCAAGAGCTACATCGTCAAGCCGTTCGACAAGGAGAATATCAAGGCCGAACTCAAAAAGTGGGCCGGATGACGGGAGAGGGTAGAGATGGCAGAAGTCAAACTGAGTTTTGCTGAAAAGGATGTCTTAATAGAACTTGCGAGCATTGCTATGGGTAATGCCTCCGCAGCATTATCAAACATGATTGGCGGTCGAACGGTTGATCTTAAAACTCCCGTCGTGAATATTGTCCCACAAAAGGAACTTTCGAGATTAGTTGGAGGTCCCAAAAAATTAGTTGTTGGGTCATATGTAGTGGTAAAAGGCGATGTTTCAGGTAATGCAGTTTCAGTATTCCCAAAGGAAGGCGCTTTTTTACTCATAGATTTACGGGAGAATAAAAAATTAGGGACAACCCAGACCATAGAAGAGAAATATCAAAAGGGAATTAATGAGGTGGGGGCGGCTGTAATATCAGCTTACTTGAACGCATTAACTGCCCTCTTGGGGTTGAAAACAAGTTGCACCACCCCCAAGTTTTTCTCGACATTTGGGGAATCGGTGACCGACTTCATAGTTGTGGGACTTAAGGAAGCAGAAGAAACCTTCCTGGTAAATTCGTTCAGTACGTCTTTCGAGCTGGGGCCCGAGGTTAAAGGGGAATTCATGTTCATGTTGGTGTTGAAACCTGTCGATGCTCTTTTGAAGGCAATCCAAAGCAAGTTGGGGGGCCCGAAGGAGGATAGCAATGAAAAAAACTGAAGCAGATGCCCTAGGAGAGGTGGTTGGCGTTGCCTCGGCAGATGCCTCCGCCGCCCTGTCGACGCTATCTGGCAAACAAGTCGAGTTGGCCCCACCCACGATAGCGGTCGCGTCCATTGGAGAACTCCCTGAATTGCTCGATGGGCCAAAAAAGATTGTCGTTGGGGCATATGCGCCCTTCCACGGGCAGATGCAGGGCAACGTGTCG
>JAUWXD010000018.1 GCA_030616505.1 Hadesarchaea archaeon | reverse complement strand
TCCTTACCTAAATGTCGACGCTGGCACGATGAATCCATTTGAGCATGGTGAAATCTTCGTCACCGAAGACGGCGGCGAGATAGACCTTGACATGGGGCACTACGAACGTTTCTTAGATATAAACTTGACAAAGGAGCACAACATCACCACCGGACAAATCTATGGTGAGGTGATAAGAAAGGAGAGAAAAGGGGATTATCTCGGCAAAACTGTCCAAATCATCCCCCACATCACCGATGTCATCAAAGACCGCATTCGCAAGGTTGCCCGAGACAGCAAGGTCGAAGTGTGCTTGGTCGAAATCGGCGGAACTGTGGGCGATATAGAAAGCATGCCTTTCCTCGAAGCGGTGAGGCAGTTAAAACTGGAAGAAGGGCCAAACAATGTGGCGTCCGTTCACGTGACGCTCGTGCCCGTGCTAGATGTAGTCGGTGAACAAAAGACGAAGCCAACACAACGTAGCGTCCAGAAACTTAGAGAGCTCGGAATAATGCCCGATGCGATAGTGTGCAGGGCGAAGAAGGCTCTGAATGAAGGCGGGAAACGAAAAATCTCACTCTTCTGCAACGTGCACGAAAATGCTGTGGTGAGCGCCCGGGATGTTAAGAACATATACAGGGTCCCCCTCCTGCTCGAAGAGGAAGGACTTGGCACTTTACTGCTTGAGAAGCTTGGACTCGACACCAAAAAGAAGGACTTGTTAGAATGGAGAAATATCGTCGAACGGATGGAGAAGCCGAGGAGGGCGGTAAGGATAGCAATGGTCGGGAAGTACATCAGAATCTCCGATACCTACCTGAGCATAAACGAGGCCCTCAAACATGCCGCGGCAGCACACGACTGCAAAATCGAGATACATTGGGTAGACGCGGAAAGATTCGAAAAATCAAAAGATGCGTTGGGAACCCTTTCTACTTACGGCGGCATACTGGTGCCCGGAGGTTTTGGTCAGCGGGGAAGCGAGGGTAAAATCTCGGCCATCAGATACGCTAGAGAACATTCAATTCCATTCTTAGGTCTGTGTTTTGGGTTCCAGCTTGCAACTGTAGAGTTCGCCAGAAGCATGGGTCTGGAGAAGGCGAACAGTGTCGAACTCGGGCCAAGGACGCCCCATCCTGTGATTGACATCCTGCCGGAACAAAAGAGAGTAAAGGAACTCGGCGGCACGATGAGGCTTGGGGCGCACGAGATACGTGTCTCAGATAGCACGAAAGCTTTCAAGATATACACAAAAGCTCTCAAGATATACAAGAAAAATAGGATTCAAGAGCGCCATAGACATAGATACGAGGTCAATCCAAAATACATCCCAAAACTTACCAAGGCGGGTTTGAAATTTTCTGGGAAGTCGCTTGATGGTAGGCGAATGGAAATTCTAGAAATACCGAAACGTCCCTCACAACATCCATTCTTCCTAGCTACTCAATTTCATCCCGAGTTCAAATCTAGGCCAGGAAATCCATCGCCGGTGTTCAGCGCGTTTATAAAAGCTGCAATGGGGCTCAAGGTCTAAATTTTTTCACTTAATTTTTAGTCTAAGTTTCGGTATTGTCCTAATATCCATATCTTTTTTATAAAGAGTATGGAGGGGATAATTCATAAATATTCGAGGTAGAAAAATATTTAGGTAAGGATTAGGAATGGAAATGAATAACATGACAAAATTTAACCCGTTTGAGGTTGCACAAAGACAGTTAGATGAGTGCGCAAAGATTCTAAAATTAGATACTAATGTACATGGAATCCTTCGAGTCCCGACGCGTGAACTTCACGTATCCTTGCCAATTCGTATGGATGACGGCTCCATCAAAGTATTCCAAGGATTTAGGGTTCAATACAATGATGCGAGAGGCCCGACAAAGGGAGGAATTCGATTCCATCCCGATGAAACAATTGATACAGTGCGGGCGCTTGCGGCTTGGATGACGTGGAAATGTGCGCTTCTCGACCTGCCTCTTGGAGGGGCAAAAGGAGGGGTCATCTGTAACCCCAAACAAATGTCCCAAGGCGAGTTGGAACGTTTGAGTCGGGCATACATCAACCAGGTGTGGCAATTAATTGGCCCCGATAAAGACATTCCCGCCCCCGATGTTTACACCAACCCTCAGATAATGGCTTGGATGATGGACGAGTACTCAAAACTTTCTGGAAAGAATCGGTTCGGTGTCGTCACTGGTAAACCTCTCAACGTAGGTGGTTCTGCTGGACGTGGTGATGCAACAGCCAGAGGTGGTCTGTACACAGTTCGTGAAGCGGCAAAAGTCTGCGGCATAGACCTCAAGAAAGCCACCATTGCTGTGCAAGGATACGGCAATGCCGGCTATTATGCAGCATATCTTGCTAAAACTCTCTTCGGCTCCAAGATAGTTGCCGTCAGCGACAGCAAAGGAGGAATATTCAGCAAGGAGGGTCTTGACCCTGAGGCAGTCTATAAGCACAAGGCCAAAACAGGTTCAGTAATTAAATTCCAGAAAACTGAACCCATCTCCAATGAAAAACTTCTGGAACTCGATGTAGACGTAGTCATCCCCGCTGCGTTAGAAAATGTTATCACTGAAAAGAATGCGCCGAACATTAAAGCCAAGATCATTGCTGAGTTTGCAAATGGCCCAACCACACCAGAAGCTGATGCCATTCTGCATAAAAATGGTGTCCACGTGATACCTGATTTCTTATGCAATGCCGGCGGAGTAACGGTTTCCTACTTTGAAATGGTACAAAATTTCTACATGTATTATTGGGATGAAAAAGAGGTTCACGAACGTTTAGACAAGAAAATGACTGTTGCCTATCACTCGGTACTGAACACTTCTAAGGAATTTAACGTAAACATGCGACAGGCTGCGTATGTGGTTGCTGTTAAGCGTGTTGCCGAAGCGATGAAAATTCGTGGTTGGATTTAGTTTATTTTACTTTTTTCTCAAGCTGCCACCTGAAGAGAGATAGTGGTCTATAGCCCTAGCAGCTTTTTTCCCGTCTCCTATAGCCGAGATCACCGTCGCCGACCCACGGGTTATATCCCCCCCAGCGAATACCCCTTCCCTGCTCGTTGCACGCGTTTCCTCGTCTACCTCAAAATACCCCCATTTGTTTGTCTGCACACTGGTCGCACTTCTCGCAACTATGGGATTAGCCATCGTCCCGATTGCGTTTATGACCATGTCTACCTGCATGACAAAGTTCGATCCTTCGATGGGGAGCGGTTTTCTTCGTCCAGATTCGTCCGGCTCTCCCAGTTTCATCTTGATGCACTCCATCCCGGTAACGTTGCCTTTCTCATCACCTACTATTTTGACAGGGAGGGTGAGGAAATCCAACTGTATTCCCTCCTCCTCAGCGTGAGCAATTTCTTCCACCCTGGCTGGCGCCTCATTCCTAGTCCTCCGATAAACTATGTGCACGTCCTTTGCCCCTAGCCTCAAAACGGTTCTTGCTGCATCCATGGCCACGTTCCCGGCCCCTATGACGGCCACCTTATTCCCAACCTTGATGGGTGTGTCAAACTCTGGAAATTTGTATGCTTTCATGAGGTTCGAACGGGTCAGAAATTCGTTGGCAGAGTACACATCGTTTAGATTCTCTCCGGGTATGCGCATGAACTGGGGCGCACCCGCTCCGTTCGCTAGAAATATCGCGTCAAACTCCTCCGCAAGTTCATCGACACTTTTCGTGATTCCCACTACTATGTCGGTTGTCAACTCCACACCAAGCCCTCCGAGTTTGTTTATCTCATCTCTCACGATTTTCTTCGGCAATCTGAACTCAGGTATACCGTAAACCAAAACTCCTCCGGGTTTATGGAGCGCTTCGAATATCGTCACGTCGTAGCCCATCTTTGCTAAGTCTGCTGCGCAGGTCAGACCTGCTGGTCCGGAACCCACAACCGCAATTCGCTTGTTCTTCTTTTTTATCTCTGGCAGTGTCTCTTTCACATCGTGTTCTCTCGCCCAATCGGCAACGAAACGTTCTAGTCTTCCTATGGAAATTGGGTTTCCCTTTTTGTTTAGTATACATATTTCTTGACATTGTTCCTCCTGCGGGCAAACTCTGCCACACATGGCTGGGAGACTGTTCGTCTTTAATATCTCGAGATACGCCCCAGCAAAATCTTCGTCGACTATCTTCTGGATGAATTGTGGGATGCGGACTTCAGCTGGACAGCCCTTCACGCACAACGGCGGATTGCACTGCAAGCATCTTTGCGCCTCGTAGATGGCGTCTTCAGTGGTGTACCCTAGCGGCACCTCGTCAAAGTTATTAATTCTCTTTTTAGGGTCTTGCTCAGGCATCGGGCGCTGAAACATTTTCATTCGCTTGGGCTTGGGTATCGCGTCAGCCATTTCCACCACCGCACGCTTTTCGATACGTATCAAAGGAGAGTTTCTCTTGTTGCTTATATCTCGCCAGCCGGTTCATGAACTCTGCCCAGTCAACCTGATGTCCATCGAACTCCGGACCATCTACACATGTGAATTTCGTCTCGCCACCCACGGTAACCCTGCACGTCCCGCACATGCCCGTTCCGTCTATCATGATAGCGTTCAAGCTGACGATTGTTTCCACAGCGTGTGGTTTGGTGGTCTTACACACCGCCCTCATCATTAGGGCCGGGCCTATGGCCCATACCTTTTTCACACACTTTTCTTTTTGCAGCACCTCTTCCAGCACGCTGGTTACAAAACCTTTTTTTCCGTAGCTTCCGTCATCAGTTGAAACCAAAAGTTCGCTGCAGACCCTCTTTATCTCATCTTCCATGATGACAAGGTCTTTGGTCCGAGCACCTATGATTGCGATGACACGGTTTCCAGCTTCCTTCAGCCCTCGGGCTATTGGTAGGATGCATGCGATTCCCGTGCCCCCGCCTATGACAACAACTGTTCCGTACTGGCCAATTTCAGTTGGTTTTCCGAGCGGTCCCACGAAAGAGAACAGTTCGTCTCCAACGTTTATCTGAGAGAGCTTGGCCGTCGTCTTACCCACGACTTGGACCACGACTTGCACGGACCCCTTTTGTAGATCATAGTCTGCGATCGTCAGCGGGATCCTCTCTCCATTTTCATCGGTCATCAAAATTACGAACTGCCCCGGTTTGGCCTTTTTCACGACCGCTGGGGCTTCAATCTCTAGCGAAATAATTTCAGGAGCAATTTTTTGCTTAGCGATTATCCTACTCATTTTAACCCCTCACATGCAGTTAGAATCGATACTGTTCAAATAAGTACCTCCACTCAAGTTTTTAGTTCGCCTCCTCGGTCCTCTTCCAGTTCCTCCCAAAGGATATTTTAGCTATAGAAAAAAAATCACTTGTGGAGTACTGTAACAACAAAAAACTTAAAAAGAGATTTTCGGTTATTTAATTATGCAAGTCAAAGGTTTTAGTACAGAAAAATATCTGGCTGCACAAACTAAAGCTTTGCTCAGCAGGACAAAAAAATTCGGGAAGAAACTTTACCTAGAGTTTGGTGGAAAACTATCTTATGACCCCCATGCCGCAAGGGTTCTGCCAGGTTATGAGCCAAATACGAAAATAAGAATGTTCAAGAAGCTGAAAATAAACTTGGAGATAATTTATTGCGTTTCTGCGAAAGACCTCCAAAAGGGAAAAGTAAGGTATGACTTGGCTTTGACTTACGACGAACAAACTTTGAAGGACCTCAGCGAGCTGCATGAGAATAGTATCGACGTTTTTGCCGTTGTAATCACGCGTTTTGAAGGAGAACCTACCGCAAAACAATTCAAACAGCGGTTAGAAAACTTGGGTATCAAGGTTTATGTGCAAACTGAGATGAAAGGTTACCCTAAAAAATTAGAGTTCGTCGTGTCTGAAAAAGGATTTGGGGCCCAACCATATCTAGAAATAAAAAAACCACTGGTTGTTGTTACAGGGCCGGGTGGTGGCTCCGGGAAAATGGCTTTCTGTTTGTCTCAACTATATCATGACCACAAAAAAGGCATGAATTCAGGTTTTGCAAAATTTGAAACCTTTCCAATACTGAACTTGCCAATAGAGCATCCGGTGAACGTGGCCTACGAAGCAGCGACAGCAGATCTGGCCGACAGAGTAATGGTAGATCCGTACCATCTAAAATCTTATGGAATAACAGCGGCGAGTTACAACCGAGATATCGAAAATTTTGAGATAATGAAAAACATTTTAGGGAAAATCATTGGGAAAAAGAACTTCATGAACAAATATCGTTCCCCAACCGATATGGGGGTGAACAAAGCAAAGGAAGGTATCGTTGATGAACAGGTAGTTAGGAGGGCTGCGGAACAAGAAATAATCCGGCGCCATTTCCAGTACAAAAGAGGCTTTTTGAGAGGAATTGAAACGAAAGAAACCGTCGCGCGAATTGAGGGCCTCATGAAAAAAATTGGATTGAAAGCAGAAGACAGAAAAGTCGTGCTGCCTGCTAGAAACGCTGCCAGAGAAGCCAAAAGAAAGGGAAAGGGTCACAACGGAGTATTTTGCGGTGCAGCGATCGAACTGCCAGATGAGAGAATCGTCGCCGGAAAAAATTCACCACTTCTTCACGCAGAATCCGCAG
>JAUWXD010000039.1 GCA_030616505.1 Hadesarchaea archaeon | reverse complement strand
CGCCACTGCCAGGCTCTCCACCGCGTCGTAGCCAGATTCGCGCAGCTTCTCCGCGATTGCCTGCCCAACTCCATCCAATTCTTCAAGCTCTACCATTCAATACACCTCCATGCGACCTTCCTCGTCCTATTTTTAAGCGACCTTGGGGGAGGGGGGTCACCGAAAACAACATATAAACTATTTAAAGGTCCGCTAACCTGCTCAATCGTATAGCTCGGGCAATTTTTTTAATACTTTTTCTCTCCTGGCTCAAGCGAAACCGAAAATACACCTGCCACAAGCTAAAACTGCACATATGAATAATATTTTAGCCAGCCCATGATAAGGAAACTGAGGACCAAAGATGGAAAATAAGACCCAAACGTCAGGAGAGAGAGCCCAAATCAAGCTCGATAATTTCCTCAACAAAGTCGTCATGGTCAGCGTAAAAGATAAGCGCAAGTTCAAGGGCAAGCTGACTCAGTACGACGAATACATGAACCTGCTTCTGGAAGACGCTGAAGAAACCTCAGAAGCGGGGGTTACAACCAAACACAAACTAATTTTGTTGAAAGGCGGAAATGTCTCGGCCGTATCAATCTAGACGAGCTCTTGAACATACCCGAGAGCTTTGGAACCCTCTCGAACTTTTTTCCCGTAATCGGTAAGCCCGTAAACATATTCCCTTTCGGCGACTAGACCTCGATCCACTAAGGTACGCGCATAACTCTTCACGGGCCACCAATTCTTAGAGCCATACCGCTCCTTCAGTTCGCGGATAGTTATCCTCCCTCTGTCCGCGATGAGGAGGAAGACCTTTTTTAGGCCCTCCTTATCGTCATTAAGCCATTGGATATCCTCGGAGATTCCCATGCTACCAGCCTAAAATCACGTCATTAAAGATAAAAGTACTCTCCTCGCTCCCGCTGCTCCCGGTCGAGGGCGCTTCCCGACTTATTCGCCCTGGGTCTTCCAGTCTGCGGGTCGCGTCGGAATGTCACGCCTACCTCGCGCAGGAATAGGTTCATCCCATCGCGCATGTCCAATGGGCCGTGGGTTCTGCCCGCTTGGCTCGGCTCTCCCGTGAAAACCAACAGGCGGTCCGAGACAAAATCCACGCTCAACACATCATGGTCGGCCACGAATGCAGCTACCTCGCGCTTCTCAATCACCCTGCGTATCACTCGGGCCATATGGAGGCGCTGCTCGACGTCCAAGTAAGCACTAGGTTCGTCTAACAGGTAAAGGTCGGCCGGGCGCCCCAGGCATGCAGCAATAGCAACACGCTGGAGCTCTCCCCCGCTTAGCTCATTCAGGTTTCGCTCGAGTAGGGGTTTCACTTCAAGAGGTTGCAAGACCTCGGGATGGAAAGAGGGGTCGAATTCTCCCACCATCGAGCGCAACCAAGTCTCCACATCGCCATCGAACACTGCATTCAAGTACTGTGGCTTGTGGGAGACGGCGAGTTTGGATTCAAGCTTCCCTGCTGTTGGATTGACCTCCCCTGCAAGCATGCGCACGAACGTGGTCTTACCTATAGCGTTAGGGCCAACAATCCCCACTATCTCCCCCGCGTACAGACTACCTGGGGAAACCTCGAGCTGAAATCCCTTGAACGATTTTTTGAGTTTTGGATAGCTGAAGAACTCATGCCCAGCCGCACGGGCCTTTGATGGTGGTCTTACCTCGAACTTTATCGGCTCCCGCCTGAACCTCACGTTCTCCGCTTTGAGGTATCCATCCAAGAATACGTTTATGCCTGCCCTCACCCCGCGAATGGACGAAACGACCCCGTAGGCTAGAGGCTGGCCGTACATCACGTGCGCGTAATCACACATGTAGTCGAGCATCGCGAGGTCGTGCTCGACAACTATCACCGCCTTCCCTGCCTCGGCTAGTCCCCGAATCGCACGTGCTGCGTTCAGACGTTGGTAGACATCTAGGTGGGAACTGGGCTCGTCGAAGTAGTAGATATTTGCTTCGCGAGCAGCTGTGGCCGCTATGGCTAACCGCTGGAGTTCTCCCCCACTCAGAAGCTTGATGTTCCTGTCCAAAATCCCCCCCAGTTCCAACGCTGATGTCAATTCCTTCGCCGCGCCACGTTCGTCCACCTTAGAGAGCAAATCCCCGATTTTCCCTTTTACCGCCTTGGGGAGTGCGTCCACGGCTTGGGGCTTGTAAGCTATCTTAACCCCCTCGATTCCCTTGAAGTACGCCTGCAGCTCAGAGCCTTTGAAGAACTCATTCAACTGCCCGGGCGTCGCTGCTGTGTCCAGACCGAGGTTGGGTTTGAGTTTTCCAGCCAAAATTTCAAGAGCAGTGGTCTTTCCTATGCCGTTCTGCCCTGCCAAGCCTATCACACTGCCCGCCCGAGGAATCGGCAACTCGTAGAGTGCAAACCCGTTCGGTCCGTAGCGGTGAATACACCGTCCCTCCAGCTCTTTTGGGAGGTTGATGATCGAGATAGCATGGGAAGGACACTTGTGAACGCATATGCCGCATCCCGTGCACAACTCCTCCGAAATCAAGGGACGCTTGGTATGCTCGTCGATGATAATCGTCTCGTCGCCCGTCCGAACGCCAGGGCAGTAGCGATAGCACTCGAGCGAGCATCGCTTCGGATGACACACATCACGATTGACCACTGCTATTCTTGGCATTTTGCACCCTTCGATTAATATGTAGTTAGATTTAAAAAGAGCCCCAACATAAACTGGGTAGGTGAAGGATTGCGCGGATGGCTTATCATCGTAGGAATCGTTGTGCTAGCAATAATTCTGCCAGTTGTAGCCCTCGGGGGATACTTTGGTGACATTGCTAGATTGATAGGACAAATAGTACTCACCTTCGCGCTCATCCTCGGCATCATAGGAACAGGTCTCTTTGGATACATATGCCTCAAGGCCCAAGCGCGTAAGTGGGGTGCGGGACTCGTTTTGATTGCCCTACTCTGCATAGTCACGATTTACTTTGTTTGGGTTGGACACCTGCCGCTTCTACCCTAGAAAAATCCCGTTTTCATGTGATTTTAGGCACGATATCGTAGAGCTTCCGAAATAGGTCTCTTATCGTCTGGGTGTGGTCAAAGATTTTTTCCTTCCCATCCGATGTGCGAACCGAATAAAGCACTCGTATGGGCATGATGCGGGTGAGCACGAGCGCCACCGACCCAAGCACGAAACTCATCGCCTGAGTCCCGCCGCTGTAGTTGATAATCACCTCATCATCGATATTTATCTGCGCTAGAGCCCTACTCAGTGCGTTTCCTATCGACTCTGGGTCGAATGGATCGCACTTGTAAAAACGAATCTTGCAGTGGGCACGACGAGCGGCCTCCTTTAGAACAGTCGAGTTTGGTTTGATATATCCGTGCTCGCTGGCGACGTAGTTCAAACCCTCTTCAGACGCTATCACGTGACACACATTCGGCTGCTCGGTGAATAGGATGTGTTCGACCGGGCGGGGATGAAACCCGAGCGTTAAAATGGCAACCTTCATCCAAACTACTCCTTTTGCCAATGTTCCGCGTTGAGCTGTTTGGTCCGCTCCTGAAGCTTCACTATTATGAAATCGTGGGCCTGCCTGCGCTCCTGTTCGTCCCCCAAGGACTCTGAGAGATGCTCAAGTCTCGGCCTCGCAAACACGTCGAAAGCCATCTCCACATCGTGGTCGATGAGGGGGGCGTCCTTGACCTTGTCTACTAACAACTCAGCTGCTTTCTGGACTATCCAATCAAGCTCGGATAATTCGATCATTTCACCACGCTAATTTAAGTCAAGCCGAGTTTTAATGTTTGGGGTTAATATGGATGTGTTTGATGCCATAAAGGGGCGCAGAAGTGTGCGCGCATTCAAGCCCGCACCAATCAGCGAAAAAGATTTAGAAAAAATCCTCGATGCCGGAAGACTCGCACCCAGCGCAGGGAATTGCCAGCCGTTGGAGTTAATAGTGGTCAGAGACGAAACAGTCAAGCAAAAACTCGTACATGCCGCACGCGGTCAAAGTTTCGTGGGGGAAGCTCCCATAGTGGTGGTCGTATGCGCGAACGTCCCCCAGAGCTCGGGCCGCTACGGAAGGCGCGGGGTCGAACTCTATTGCATTCAGGACACGGCAGCGGCGATTCAGAACATTCTCCTCTCGGCGTATGCGCTTGGCTACGGCACTTGTTGGGTGGGAGCTTTCGACGAGGAAGCAGCTGCCCGCGCGATAAAAACACCGCCTGACGTCAGACCAGTCGCGATAATCCCGATTGGGAAGCCAGCTGAAAAACCAACATCCACTTCACGGATACCGCTGGACAAAATCGTGCACAAGGATACTTTTTGACTGCCCAACGTTTCACAAGAATTTTGCTCCACGGGAGTCCAATGCTGAGACCGTCACCTGTTTTGGAGCCAGCATGTCTGAAAACGTATTTTTGACGCGCTCGACCTTTGAGCCTCGGGCCAACGCGAAGACTGCCCGTCCAAGCACGACTTGGCTCGCCCCAATCGCCCCAGCTACTTTGGCTTCCTGAATTAGCGTCCTCAGTTCCTCGTCAAGGAGACCGAGTCCCTTAGCGAACTCGCGTGAAGCGAGCATGAATCCTTCTAGCGTTGGTTGTTTCATCACCTTTTTAATCGCATGTTCACCAAGCTCGCTTGCTTGTCGCCTGAATTTAACATCGTGCAGAAGTTTCGTCGTCGGTAGCGGGCCTAATGTCGCACACACGACTTTGAGATCCCGAGGTGTAGGTATTCGCTTCCATCGCCCGTGAGGAGGCCCTCCGGGTCCGATTCCTATTACCAGCCCGCCGATTGCCTGCGCACCGACATCCCCTAACCCTGTACGACATTTTACTTCAGCTATATGCGCCATTGCAATGGATTTCTCTCGCGATACCTGCAGCTTCAACGCTTTCGAGATGGCTAAAACTGCTCCCAGAGCCCCAGCCCCGCTCGTTCCGTATCCTGCCCCAACCGGAACTTGACAAGAATGGTTCACTTCGACCTTGAATGGTTCTTTTGACATGCCGAGGAGTTGTTCGACCACTGTAGAAGTCGTCATCGCCTCGGGAGCACGTTTGCCGTCTATGGATATCTCCACTCTCGAACGTTCGGCTGGCTTGACCTTGACTTCCGTGAGCACGCCGAGGTTGAGACAGGGACCACAGTTACGAGAACCAGCGCGCTCTGGAATGCTCGAATAGCACGGCTGGAAAAACCCAGAGATGTGAGCCGGAACGAATGCTACTACCTTCCGCATCATTTGCGACCCCGGAGCTTCGCCACAGCGGCGTCAAGAATTGCCTTGGCTATCTCGGTCTT
>JAUWXD010000071.1 GCA_030616505.1 Hadesarchaea archaeon | reverse complement strand
TTTACACGGCACTCTAGTTTCGGTGATTACCATGCTGAGTGAAGAGGAACTTCAGACATATAGGAAGGTCGGAAAGCTTCTGGCCGAGGCACGAGAGGGCGTGTCTCCTCACGTACCTCGGCCAGAAGCTTTCCGACCTCCCTATATGTCTGAAGTTCCTCTTCACTCAGCATGGTAATCACCGAAACTAGAGTGCCGTGTAAATAAAACCTATCGGAGAAATTTTCATTGCATAAATTTTTCTATTCCAGTCTGTTTTCCTCTCTCGAACCGCAGGTCATCCTCCCTGTAACCAAGAACCTCCATAATTCTCATCACCGCTGGCAGGACTTGATGCCCAACATAGTAGTCAGGGTCGTACTCCTTCCCCTTGAAGCCCTCCACAGGTACTGCTCGTTCGCTTATGCTCCCCTTGCCCTTGGCCTCGATGTAGGCAATCATCATGCCCGGTTCAACTTCATGGCCAAGCTCCCTGAGCCGCTTAGCTGCGACCACATGGGGGCCGATAGATCGATAACTCTCAATCGGCATCTTGAGCTGAGTATAGATGACGAGGTCCTCCAAGTTGGTCTTTCCTTCGAGCACCTCACGCGTCGTCGTGCGTATTATCTCGGCCGCCTTTTTTGGAGAACCGTCTCGAAGAATTGCCTTGAGCACGGCTTCCTGTGTGCGCTTAGCAATCGCTGCCCAATCTCTGCGCACGAACTCCAGCCCTTTGACCACCATCCGTCCCTCTTCATCAATCATGGCGTAGCGCTTCTTGGTGACGAACACCCCTCGAGGATAGAAGCCTTCTAGTTCGAGCTCCATGACGCCTGGCAAACTCTGATTCACCTGCTTCAGGAATCGCGACGCGTCCTCACGACTTTTTCCGTTGAGTTTACAATGCAGGCTGTCGGTGTCCCCGTAAATCACATCCAGCCCAAAATCCTCCGCCATCTTGATTGTCTCGTGGATATAGTGGCGGCCAAAACTCGTGACCGACTCGGCGCACTGCTTGAAGTACCACCGTGCCCGTGGATAACCGAGCATCCCGTAGAAAGAATTTGCCACTACCTTCAATGCCCACTGCCGAGCGTCAAGCGATCGATACTCTTTGGTCCCTCGCTTGTGGCGCTTGAGCTTCCCTTTGATATCCGCACGAGCTTCGATGATTCGCTCGAGGATAGCTGGGATGAACCCTTTCCGCTTTTTGCAGAAACGGTAATCTAACCCAGGGACTTGCGTCATCTCGCTCGGTTTGCAACAATTACAATCGAGCGCTGACGGGTCGATATTGTGGGAAACGATAATCGAAGGATAAAGTGATCGAAAGTCAAAAACAACCAAACCCTCGTGTAGCCCCTTGACCGGCTCCATCACATACGCTCCAACGTAGGTCTCCTCCAGTCGCCCCTCGAACTCTTCACCCACGGGCCTCGCAGGAACAAGCTCGCCCCGTCGATGAGCCTCGGCAATCAGCAGCCACTCGACCAGCTGCCCCGAAGTCATGCGGCTCACGTCGAAGAGGGTCTGCCCGACCACGCTGGCGAGTTCCATGAACAGCGGTAGTAGCTCAAGCCCCAGCTCAAGCGTAGCATCGGCATCGGACATCGAGTACTCGAGGAACCTGCGACCGAGTTCCCCTCCGCGATCCCACGCTTTGACCATCTCGGTGGGCTCGAAATCCGGTTTCTCCTTCCCGATCATGTGCCGGTAAACGTCCTCGAGAGTGTAGTGGATGAGCCTCATCGTTCCTATCGTGGCGAGGAAGCTCACCATCGCGAATGCGTCCACATGTACCCGCCCGCGGATTCTGGTAGCCGTAGCGAATCGTCGCTTGCGAGTTATCAACTCCGACCCATCCCGTCCGAGGTTGAGTTTAAGTTTCAATTGCTTAGCTCGTTCTCGGATATAAGGAAAATCGAAAAGGTCGGTGTTGTATCCGAGCAAAATATCCACGTCCCGCTCCTTGACCAGCTCAACGAACCGCTTGAGCATCTCACGTTCGCTGCCCACGACCTCAACATAATCCTGCTTTGTCTTCATATCCTTCCAAGTTATGACCTTGCGGAACCCGCGGTTGTCTGCCATGCTCACCATCAAAATTGAATCCTTGTCCGGGCGGGGACTCCCTGTAGGGTTGTAGACCTCGATGTCGAAGCTCATCACGTTCAGCTTTGGCTCAGGTACGGACACTTGCTTGGGAGGGACGTCGACGAGAAGGGTCTTCACGCCTTCGCTCTTCTCCACATCCCCTCTTACCTCGACACCTGCCATCGGAGCCAGTCCGTGGTCAATCAAGTAGCGTTTCACCGAAGGGATGTCGAACTCGTAAATTTCTTTGACGCCAGGCAGCTCACGTATAGCAAGGCGAAGATAAAGCATGTGTTTTGGGTGACTGAACGAAACTTTTATCGCTTCAACCTCGTTACCCAAGAAAGTACGCTTCATGACCTCGACCGACTTGGGTCTGGCTGTCTGCTCGCGCTCAGTCTGCTCGAGCTTGGAAATTAGCTTCGCAGCCTTCTTCGGGTCGCTGGCGGTCGCGTAGAGGTACTGCTCAAAGGAAGGGTCGATTGCCATCACTGTCTCGGATCCGTCCTTAATGAACAACCTTACGCGGGGTTTCGCGTCATCCTCAGCATAGTCGACATCCAGCAGTAGGCCCTTCAAGTCCATCGTAAGAAAGATTGCTCGCCGTTGAATAAAAGTTGACTATAAAACAAAAAACGGCGGGGACTTCGACCCTTCCATTAATCATCCACCGAGCTTTGGAATCTCGACCACTTCCGTTGCTCGCCGGGTTTTACCGTTGGGGTCTTTCTCCCCCAGTAACTGCCTCGTACCTTGCTTCCTAGGCACTTAACCGCAACAGTCCGCGGTTTTTCGTCCACGTTTTTCCACGGTACTCCGTTGTCCATAGACTCCGGTTTGGCCGTTCCTGTGGGCTTCTATCCCCGCCGACTAATAACTATGGAACAACTTTTATTTATAGATTATTCTTACTCTTTCAGCTTGTGGGAGAAGAAATTTATTAATACAAGTTGAGCTATGAACCAAGTTGGGGCTGGGGATAGGTAAAATGTGTCCGGTAGCAAAACGTCGAATGAAGAAGGGAAAAAAGAAGCCCACTGCAAAAAAAGTACTAGAGATCTCCCATTTGTGGGCTGGGCCGGAATACCCACCTATAGATGTTCTCGTAAAACGATTCGAGAAAAAACATGCCCCTCTCAAAGTACGTCAAAATGTTATGGACTGGTGGACATACAAAGAATCGATAAAGAGGCGGATGACAGAAATCCCCCCCGATGTAATTGTTTGTAATATGGGTGATATGTTAACAAGATTTGCGGGCAATGACCAACTCACAAATTTGACAGATATGTGGGAAAAACAAGATCTTTTCGATGTTTTTCCTGAATGGATGAAAAAAAAATGCAATTTTCGTGGCAGGATGTATGGAGTCCCGTCCAAGTGT
>JAUWXD010000005.1 GCA_030616505.1 Hadesarchaea archaeon | reverse complement strand
GTGAGCCAATACGCCCCTGCCCTCTCCGCCAAGTGCTTAACTCCATCAGTGAAGCGTAGCCCTGTAAAATGCCGATAATAGCACTCCGTCCCGCAGAAGCCGTTTAACTCTCTTTGTAGCCCCTCCATCGTTAAAGCCATCTTAACCACCTCCAACCTATGCGGGGATTTTTTCCCTCTCGCGCCAAGCCGGGTGGGTCCTCGCGTATTCCTTGATAAGCCTGTGAGTGGCCGGCAAAACAGCTAAAACCGTTCCCTTCGGCAAGTCTTTCGAGTGGGCGTGAGCGTGTTCTTTTGCGGTTGCCTCGCTGTGGTGTCCACAAAGCACCAACTTATTAGTTGCATCGTAAACGAACCACCTCATCGTTATCCCCACCTATGGGCTGGATTTTTCAAATGTCTATCTCAATTTCGTCATCGCCATAAATTTTGAGCATTTCTTCCGCGTCCCTATCCGTGAACTTCTTGGGGTTGGTTTATGTTGTGTATTTTTATAGCGAAAGTAAAAGCCGCCTGTCTATATGCTGGATTTTTCTATGTGGTTCGCTACTAAAAGCCCATCGAACAAGTTTGGGGTTTCGGTTGGTGTGGGCCTCAACGTGCCTGTGATAACTACGCTATCCCCGACCATCAAGAACGGCAATACGAGATTGCCTTTAAGTTCCACGTTCAGATTTTCGACCTGTACGCGCTGGTAGTCGTCAAATTCTCCCTGTCCATCGCCCCAAAACTTCATTCCATCCGCTTGGGTTATCGCCCCTTCGACCTGTACAAACTTCCCCACGTCGTTGGCGCGAATGTCCCCGACCTCCATCGTCTTATCGAGCTTCCTCACGCGCAGGCACATCGTCGGCAACTTGGTTATGTCCTGTAATGACTTGTCCGCTTCTAATAGGAAGTCCGTTGGGTTGTAAATTAATTCTCTTGCCAGCTTGAGATCGAACTCCAAAAGTCTTTCAAAATCGACCACAAACGACCTTCGCCCCGCCACTACGGTACGGCGTAGCTCTTTAACGACCTCTCGGCGTTCCAGAAATTCCTTTATCATCATCAACACCACCCAACTTATACGCTGAATTTTTGAGGGGGCGGAGCAGGCGACGACCTCCCAAACTGCCGTCCTTACCGTGCTATTACCCGAGCCGCGCACGTGGTTGAACTCGGGAAGGTGTGCAGAACCTGCCTCCGGTTGGCGTGGGTGTTCTTCAGCGTTTCTCCCACATCAGGCCAGCCTCCGAACGGCCAACCGACGAAGGTTAACCTTGGGTTAGACCTCCCCGCCCTTTCCTCAACTACTCTATTTCTTCGGGTTCCTCGATGAAACCTATGAGTGAATTTCCAAGCTTTCGCTTACAATCTCATCAAGCTCTTTTATCGTCTCGTCAAGCAGGGTTGTTGCCTCGTTGAGTTGGCGTTTGTCTATCAGCTCCCTTACCTTCTCCAGCTTTGGGATCACTCCTACTGGTTGCTCCATCGCTACACCTCCAACCTACGGGGTATTTTTTCCAAGTCCCAACAGTTGTCTTAAAAGGGTTTGGGTTCAAAACTTTCGCACCCGCCATCGCACACCAATCCATCAAGAAGGCAAACGCCGTTATCACTCATCCATCGGCAGGGCGGTAGCTCTATCTGTCTCGGCTCGAACTGTTTTGGCTCGAACATCGCTACGCCTCCGAAAATCTTTTCACCGCTTCAATCAGTTCGTGCCGTAGTTCCTCGCCTATCTCGCTCTCGCCACCATCAACCGCATAAACCTCGTAGTCCGTGAACTTGTTGTTGTTAGTCCTCTCGATAATCGTGTAGCTCTTTCTCTCCAAGTCCACCGCGTAGGACTTCTCCTCCTGTAAAAGTTCAACCTCTGCCATCGACATCACCCAACCTACGCTTCGGATTTTACAGCTTTCTTTTTCTTATGCTCGACGCTCACCATCAGGGCTTGGGTCAAGTCCATCGCTGGCGCGGCCTCGACCTTCGGTGCCGGTATCGGTTGTCCCATCAGCTTGGCGTTGACGAGTTCCTTCACAGCATCGACATATCGGTTCTTGTACTGGGTCAAGTCCAACTGCTCGACCTTGTAGCCTTCGAGTAGCTGTTTAGCCAACTCTCGCTCGCGCTCGGTAAGTTGTGCTTCAGGTATGGCTGGCGGTGTCAAGACCTCCTCTGGATACCACAGCGTCGTCAATATCAGGTTGCGCCCCCTCGCTCTGATTACGGCTATGTGTTCCTTGCCGTGCGTCGTTATCCTCGCCAAAGCGTAGAGTGCCGACAGGTTCAGGGCTTCGGCTATCAGGCCGTATGCCTTCTCCCCTCCTTCGACTGAGGCCATATAGTAGCTCGTAGCCATCTGTATCGGGTCTATCAGGAGGGCTGGCACAAAGCCCTCTACGGCTATCGACTTCACCGTTGGCAGGCGCACGGCCTCGATCTCCGACTTCTCAAGCACGACGAACTTGCCTTCGCCCAATTCCCAACCCTTCTTCACTTCGGAACGGCTGACCTCTTTGCCGCACCCCTGACACTTGTAAACCGAGTTCACGCGAGTTCCACAGCACGGTGTTATCGAGTTGAAGCTCACCTTGCTCTCCCTCGTCGCGGTGTGTAGGGTAATGGGTATGTTCACGACCCCTATGCTGATGCTTCCCTTCCAAACGCTTCTCGCCATTTATATCGCCTCCTAACCTATGGCTGGATTTCTTCAAGTACCGCCAGCCTTTCCACTATCCGCCTGATGTCCTGACTGTCCGCAAGCGACGGTATCCTCTCGGCGACCTTCGCGTATTCCTCGAAAGTGGCTGGCCTACCGAGCTTGTTCTCAAGCTCCGCGTAAATCTCGTCCTCTAATTCATCAGGGTGGTTCATCAGTCCCGCCCCTCGTTCCGTCGCGGTGTGGTGTATATGGTTTCCGTAAATTCCTCACCGCACTTCGGACATTTGCACTCGACCTCAAACTCTGGCATAGTACCACCTCAACTATACCTTCGGATTTTCCAGCTTCAACCGCACAACGCGGGGGAAGCGGTAGGGTATCTCCGACCCACCGAAGAACTTGACCTCCGCCGTGAAGCGGGGGTTGTCGAAATACCACTTGGTTCCAACCCTGCGCTTCGGCTCCTTTTCAAAGACTTCATCGAGTAGCTTTAGATCAGCCTCGCTCAACCCCGACGAAGCCTGAACCTCGCGCTCTCCCCGCCTGAAAATCAGCGAGCGAAAGGGTCGGGTCGGCTTGTCCGTGTCCTCGTACCCTATTATCAGCAAGTCCTCCGTGTCCTCTTTGCGGAACTTGAGCCAAGCCGCAGAACGCCTGAACTCGTAGCGGGAGTTGGGGTCTTTCGCTATCACGCCCTCTATGCGCTTCGCCTCAACCTCCGCCAGCAGGGTTTCGAGTGGCTCTGGTCTTAAGATTTTGACGCGCTCGCGCTCCCCAAGCCCCTCAAGGACTTGCTTGCGGGCCGACAGCGGTTCTTCGGTCAGCTTACTCACCCCGACCTGAAGCACATCGAAAACCCAATAGGTGCAGGGGTGGAGCTTCGCCCTCATCTCTATCTTGAAGCTGTCTTGGAGGTGGGTGCGCCCCGCCAGCGTCGAGAAGTCCCTGTCGCAAATCTCCCCATCGAGGATTAAGGCGTGGTGCGGGTAGGTCAGCAGGTCGGCCACTATCTCTGGAAAGTTTTGGGTGTACTCGTGGTTTCTGCGGTTGATGAGCTTGACTTTATCTCCGAGCTTGACGGCGAGGGCGCGGGTTCCGTCTAACTTCCTCTCGTAGAGCCTGTTATCGGGGAAGTTGCCCCAAGCTCCACGCTCGCATAGCTGAAACTCAAACATAGCTCTCCCAACCTATGGTGGAGTTTTTCCAAGTCGCCTGTAAAGTTCCCTGACGAACTCCTCCGACTTCTCGCGGGTCGGGGCCAAGAAGCAAAACGAGGGGAACCTCCCAACTGGTATCCACCCTCCGTCTGGGTGTGCCCTGAAGAACTTTTCTTGGAACGCTCCCCAAGGGTCGAAGCTAACGCCGAACTCCTGCAACGACGATTGTTTAAGCATATCTACTCACCCAACGCATCGAGCGACTTCTGGAGTTGCTCCTCGAGCGGTGGCTGGTTGGCGAGCTTCTCCTTCTTCGTCATCGGTACGACCACGCAGGGCCTCCCCACGAGTTCCTCGATGAACTGCTTCACCGGCTCGACCTCTCCGCCTGGTATCTCGATGCGTAGCTGGCACTCGCCGCGGTAGAGGTGCGGGGATATGTAGGCAAAGGCTACGGTGCGTGGTTTGAGGCTCTTGTCCCCGCTACTGTACCAGCTCTCGCTCTCCTTCATCTCGCGCAGTTCTATGAACATCCGCTCCAAGCCCACCATTCGGAAGGCGAAGTTGTCGCTCTCCACGTTGCAGTAGTCCAGCTCGGTCCCGTCCACGCGCACGCCAGCGGCCTCAAGCACGGCGTGTTCGAGTACGAGGCGCTTGAGATCGTGGAAGCTAACCTTGCCGCGTATGGTTTTTACCATCGTGCTCCCCAACCTATGCTCTGATTTTTCTGATTGCCTCCTCAACTAAAGTTAAATACATAAATTTGTATCTAGAACTGTTGGAAGAGGAGGAATGAGGATAGTGAAAACAAAAGGAATTGGAACTTCAGTTGTTGCAGCGATAATCGTTATTGTTATTGCCATTGCCGGAATCGGAATTTACCTTGTGAAAAGAGATGAGATACCTAGTGGAAAAATTTGGGAGGTGATACGAATAAATGATTTATCAATCCAAGTATATTACTGTCAACTTCTATTAACACGGTAGTCTTAAAGGCGATGGTGTCTACGAAAAATCGATTACGAGCCTCGGACTGTCTCCATAATCATCTTTTGAATAAAAACGAGAAATGTAACCTGCCGTCCCAGTATCTTCAATTTTCAAAACAACAGTCAATTTTCCCGTTGATAGGGCACTTTGTACATCGCTAGTTATATCCCACGAATACCATGTATCCTCAAATGCGACTGAGATAACGTCTGTGGGTGTCGTTGAAAAGGATGGGGCGTTGTTCCAAGTAATCCCAACCTCACTCCAGCTAGTATTTGGGCAGTAATGCACACCAACATGCTCCGTAGCTTCAGATAGTTGGGTGGACCAAGCATATAATTCGAGTTTAGCTTCTGTTATCTGGGCTGTTGATGGTATTGTAGATAAGTCAAACATAAGATATGAATTAGCTCTTTCGGTGTATCCAAAATCGTAGATTATATTCAAGTGCCAGCTGCCACCGTAATTCACATCCTTCGTATCCTCATATTGAGGTTTGTTACAGTTAACATAGGCATCAGCTATCGGGTAAAGCGTTACAGGGGGTGTTACAGTAAATGCGCCAGTTAGTCCATCAACTTCTACGTTGTATGTTTGTACTGTATTCTCTATTATCGTGAATGAAACTGTCTCTGTTGCACCAGCAGCAAGTGTAACATCTCTAGTGGCTTCCGTTATGCCGTTTATCTTTAGAGTCAATGTATAAGTTCCTCCAGCATCTCCTTTATTTCTGACATTGCATGAGACCGTAACAGGGTTACCTACTTCAACTTCTGCAGGAGTAATCGTGAGATTTGTAACTTCGAATTCTGGCGATGGAACCCTTACCGAAAAAGTCCCAGTTAAGCCATCAACCGTCACACTATAGCTCTTTGCTTCATTCTTGGTCACAGTAAATGATACCCTTCTATTTTCACCACCCGCAAGTGTAACGCCTTGAGTAGACTCTGTTGCACCGTCTATCCTAAGGGTCACAGTATAGGTACCGCTCACATCTCCTTCATTTTTAACATCAACTGAGATCTCAACAGATTCACCTAGCTCAACTTGAGAAGGGCTGATAGTGAGATTAGTAAGCTTAAAAGTTGCTGGTTCTAATACACTGAGTGCACGTTGTAAACCATTAACCCCGATTGTATAGGTTCCTGCGGTGTTTTCTGTAACGGTAAATGATACGGTTTCTGTAGCTCCACCAGCAAGTGTAACCTCTTCGGTCGCCTCTACCTCACCGTTGATTTTCAATGTAACAGTATACATGCCTTGTAAATCTCCAGTGTTTGTAACTGTAACTGAAATTCCGACTGTTTGCCCTACTTCGACCTCACTTGGGTTAAACACAAGATTCGAGACTTCAAATTGAGCGGGCGTTCTAACTGTAACAGTTCTAGACAAACCACCAGCTTCGAGTGTATGGGCACCTGTTTCATTCCAAATTATTGAAATTGGAATCTCTCTTTCCTAACCAGGTTGTAATGTTACTTCCTGAGTGTATGTTTCTACACCGTTCAGCTTTACAACAAGATTGTAGGTTCCTTCAACATCCCCCACGTTTTTAACTTTTATGGTGCCTGTCGTGGATTCCCCAACTGAAGCTTCGGTTGATGAAAGAGTAAATGAAGTAACTTCGAACTCAGCTTTTGTTTCTCCACCCTTTAACACAAGATAACCGCCGAATCCAGCAACGGCAATGATAACGATTATCACTACAACAGCTGAAGTTCCCATCCCTTTTGTTTTCACCTACTGCCTCCAATAAATAATTTCCTCAAGTTTATTCAATATCTAATATCTAGTATTTTTGTTAGTGCATTTATGTCTTTTATTGACGAGATTTAGGGAGCGCTGTTTCCATGAGTAGCTTCAGCAGCCTCTTTCGTTCCTTCTCGGACATGGCTTTCGTTCTTTCTCAGCAGCCTTAATACCGAGCTTTACGAGCTGTTCGCCAAGCTCTTTCGGGGAGAGTTTTTTAATATCTCTCGTGCCCTTCTCCGACATGGGTTTTCGCCTTTCCAGATTTATGTACTACCCCTTCGAACTCCCTCTTCAGCCTTTTTTAACCTCCTCATCTGCTCCTCGCGTATCCTAGCCCACGCTCGCTCCCTGTGCCGATGAACCGCATAGCCCAACGCACCCACAACGAGGAGCCCGGCCACGAGTATGCCAACAACTATGACCATCGTTCCCCCTAGGCAAGCTATGATCTTCAGATTTCCAGCATTTTCCACATGCCCTTCGTTACAATTCTCCCTTTTTCTCACTCCTTCACTTGAAAAATATCGCCGCTATCTTGCCAATCACTTCGGGATGCTGTTGCACGTAATTCACGGCATCGAGTATCCACTGCTCTATTACAGTAGTCGGGACACTTCTGTCGGATATTCAACATCATTCTCTCCTCCCTTTTAATATCTCCTTGTATTGACTCACGATGTCCTCTTTTGGTTTTGATGATTTTTTTATCTTTTTCTCAACTACAATTACTTTGCCTTTCAAAAACTTGATTTTTCTCACGGTTTCCATCTATTTCACCCCCGCCAAAGTCCGAAAGCTAGGAAGCGTAGACTGGAAGAGAAATAAGGCTTAAAAAAGTGCTCTAAAACTCACTATTTGCACAAAGTATCCAGCCCAATTCACAACACTATTAGAGATTGCTTCTCAGAGCCTCTCAGGATTTTGAGCTCCGTTCGGTTTTGGAGCTTTTTAGCGGGGATAATTTTTACCAACACTTTTTGGGACGAAGAACTTTTTTTCCACTTCAAGTCTTTGCATTCTCAAGCCTATCCAGCGCGAAATCTGCAATGATTTAGGGAGCGCCCGTTTCCTTCTCGGTGTTTTGACGGGAATAGAGCCTCTGGAGCAGGTCCGCGTTTGCCCGGGGCAAGAGGTGCTCGAGCGCCTCCATATCCGCCAACGTCGCCCCCTTGGTGAAACTCCGCGTGTTCGATAGGATGCCGATGGCCAAGGCCGTGGCGGTTGCCCCATCGAACTCGACCGCCGCGTGCCTGAGGTAGTTGGTCAGCAGCGTCGAGGTTGCCCCCACCTGCCTGATGTCGCAGAACCTCGCCCGCACCTCCCCGAGAGGCACCGGGTGGTTGTCGATGACGATGGTCGGCAGGATGTCCCTGGGCAAAGCGCAGTTGGCATGGGTCGCGACGCCGACGAGCGCGAAGCCCGCGTAGTCCTCGAACTTCACCTTCTCGGCGGGCAGGAGCTCAAGCTCAAGGAGGCGCACCATGGCTCGCCCAAGCTGTCGGCTCACGGGGCCCGCGTAGATGACATCCGTATCGACGCCAAATGCCCTGGCGTACCGCTTCATCGCAACCCCGCTCGCTACGCCGTCGGGGCTGGGGTCGTTCCGGAGCATGATCGCCATCCTGCCCACGCCTAGCTCTCCGAGTAGCGTCCTAAGCTGCTTTTCCTTCGTCATCGCTTTTACATCGTAAACCACCTTTAACAGGGAGTTAGCAAGGATTTGCATAGATGGCAGGGCGTCGCTCGCCCCCAGCCGCTTAGCCTCAGGAACCTCGACCTCATCGGAGACCCGCGCTATCACGACTGGCTTTATCCCAAGGTCAATTTCCAGTTTCTTGATTGCTTTCAGGGCTTGCTTAGTCATCGAGAAATCCCGTGCCGTTATCAACACGGCCTCCGCGCGCTCTATCCCTGCTTTCCTCAGCACATCCGGCGAACTGAAGTCGCCGAGAAACGCTTGGTAGCCTAGCTCTTTGAGCTGCTCGACCTTGGACGCATCCCTGTCGACGACCGCCACCTCTGCCCCTCGTTTGGTGAGCCTGCTCGCCACTGCAAAGCCGACATCCCCGCAGCCAAGCACGAGGTACAATTTGCTGGTTTCCACCATATCTATCCCCCACCTATATCTCAAATTTTTCATCCGGAACTCCCAAAAGATTGAAATGGGGCTATTTTCGCGTTTATATCGCCCTCACCCGCTTGACCCGCTGGGG
>JAUWXD010000100.1 GCA_030616505.1 Hadesarchaea archaeon | reverse complement strand
TGAAGCTAGGATTAACAAATTGGCGATCTATTACAAGCGGAAGGGTATTCTACCCGCAGACTGGCGTTACAGCCGTGAGCGGGCGGCCCTCCTCGTGCGTGTGTGATAGCACGATTTCGCCAAGTGATTATATTTACAATCGTGCAGGGGAAAAGATAAATTATTGGGGAATTTTGTATGTCCCGGGATGAAATTCGAAAGTTCCAGCGGGCAGCTGAGGAAGCGGCGGCATTTCTGAAACATGAGCTCGACGGTAAGACCCGAATCAAAATAATCTCCCACTGGGATTCGGACGGAATGGCTTCCGCAGCTATTCTCGCGAGATGTCTTTACTCCTACAACGTGCCATTCACTGTACGATTCACACCACCTGTGAGTCCAGACGATGTGATGGAACTGGCCAAAGAGGATTACGACATGTTCGTCTTCTTAGACCAAGGAAGCGCCCAAATGGAAGCCATTCATAAATTTATCTTGACCAAACACGTCGATGTTCTCATTATAGATCACCATCCAGGTTCCTTCTTAGAACACCCTAACCTCAATTACCTTAACGCGCATGCTTGCGGGCTTAACGGTGGAAGGGATGTTAGCGCGAGCGGTTCGGTCTATTCCGTGGTTGAGCAAATCGATTTGCGTTTCAGGGCGCTGGTCGGGCTCGCTATCGTGGGGGCAATTGGAGACCGCCAGGAGTTCCCATCTGGGTTCACCGGTGTCAACGAAAGTTTGGTGAAGCGGGCGGTAGATATTGGTCTCCTCCATCAAGGTGAGGGTCTGAGGCTTATTGGACGAACCTTGAGCCCCGTCGTGGAGTGTCTTAGGTTATCGACTAGACCTTATGTGGTGGGACTCTCAGACAACTTGGGTGCATGCAAATCCCTCATCGACACCCTCGGCATTCCCCACTCAAGCGTGCTCTCCGATCTCGGGTTGGAAGTAGAACAGAGGCTGGCGGATGCAATATTCGCCCGCGTGGGGCCCCTCGCGACCAACGAGGAGTTCCGCCACGCACTTTGGGGGAGGATTTACACCACAACAACGAACGATGTGGTTGGTCCCCGTGACCTAAGAGAATATGCAACAATGCTGGATTCATGCGGTAACCTCAAAAGACCCGAGATGGGGTTTGCTGCAGCCGTTGGAGATAAAACAGCACAAGCGGACGCGCTCGCGCTCATGAGCAGCTGCCAAGAACAAATGCTTAAGTCGCTTGGCTGGTTAGTAAAAAAACTCAGTTCCTTCAAGATGACTGATACCTTCAGGTACCTCTACTGTGGCGATGAAGTAAATCCTGCCTTAGTAGGAGAGACCCTATCGTTAGCGATTGAGTCGGGTTTGATTCCCACCGAGCACCCAGTTTTCGGGCTAGTTGACGTGGGCAACGGCGAACTCAAAGTCTCAGCTAGGAGCACCTTGGGATTGGCGATGCAAGGGGTAAATGTAGGGCGAGCTATATCAAACGCAGCATCAGAGGTCGGCGGTCGTGGGAGTGGCCATGACGTGGCTGCAGCGGGCAAAATACCTCAAGAACGGATGGACGAATTTCTGGATAAACTTGACCAAGCGCTTTCTAAGGGTAAGGGATGAGTTCGGTAACATTGAGGCATTTCTATGAAGATGTGTGCCGAAGTTGTCTGCGTGTACGGTGATGAGCGGGCGTCAAAAACTGTGGCAACTGCACTTGCTCCAGACAATCTACAAGCCCCTGAGGGATTGGAGCTATCGACGGTGTCAAATGGCCGACGAGTGGTAAGCGTGGTCAAGCTCAACGGAAAGATTGAAACCATGCTGGCGACGCTCGACGACCTACTCGCGTGTATGGTCACCGCCGAGAGCATGCTTTGAGGGACAAGCTTTTCATAGACGGTGAAGTATGGGGTTTTGGCGATAGATTGAGATTTGAACTCAAAGCTAAGCTGACATTCAGTGGCGAACTCAAACATGTGGGGGCGGATATAGAGTCCCTTGTGGAAAAGGCTAAACCGCTGCTCAGCAAGGGCGCACCCAAGGGTAAGGAGACAGAAGCAGCGAAGATAGTAAAATGGCGTGCAACAGGCAAGGACTTGGTCATTGAGCTTGAGTCAGGCCGCTATGTTCGCGCCCACGATGCTTTGCTGAGGCTCGCGAAATTGCTCGGCACAGAACTTGGGAAAAAACACAAACTCGGTCTCCGGGGAGTGACCGCCAGCGAGTGCCGGATTGTTCTGCCACCTGCTGAAGTATCTGAGCACGCAAAGGCTGAACTTGAGCGTTTACCGTATGATGTAAAAATCAGCAAAGCTGGCGTCGAGATTTCATTAAAAGATCTCACCGAGACAGACATCAGAGGAAGGGTCATCGACAGACTCATCTCTATGGTTGGGGAGTCTCTTGCTCGCGTGCCGGCAAAAACGGAGTCAAAAGCGGTTAAACATGGAGCTAAGTTGAATCACCCGTTTAAAGAAGACCCGTTCGGAGCAGCTAAGAAGTTGGGTTGGGTGGCTGAGTTCCCAGGGAGGGGTCAGTGGATATACACGGAGCCATACACCAAGCTGCTTCGAGCAATCGAGGATATCATCATCGAGAGGGTGGCACGCTCGCTAGGGTTCGAGGAAGTCATGCTTCCCAAACTGATTCCCTTGGAAGTCATGCAACGGATGCCTGGTTATTTGGATGGTGTACCTGAGGGCATGTACTACGTTTCTCCGCCGCCCAGAGACCCAGATGCATTCTCGAACTTCAAACAAAAGCTCAAATTGACGAAGC
>JAUWXD010000027.1 GCA_030616505.1 Hadesarchaea archaeon | reverse complement strand
TCATTTGGGATATCCTCAATACGTTTCGCTTTATGGACCCATCGTGGCAACTTTGCGGCATCGTATCCAATCCCGTAGCACCTTCGCCGAGCGATATGGTTGAACCAAGCCAGAAACTGCATTCCGAGCGCAGTCTTTCCAGAACCTCTTTTCCCAACGATTAGCATGATTAAGCCGTACTTCTTAAGTTCTCGCTCGAAATCGGCGTACGAGCCCTTCCTCTCTTCAACCAGCTCGAATGGTTCAAATTTCGGAAGGGGTTTCGGTGGTTCCTCGCCAAGGAACTTTCGCATTCGACTTAACAATCCCATTTTTCGTCTCCTCAATAATTTTATTCTAGCTTACCTAAATTATAGTTGAGGTATCTAATGGTGGCACAACGGCTCGTACGAATAAGGGACGTTACGCAAAAGGATCTGCAGACTGTCTTGAGTATAGAGTACAAGTGTTTCAAGGACCCATACCCCCTGGTGCTTCTAAATCGTTTGTGTGCGATGCATCCGGATGGTTTTCTCGTAGCGGAGGTCGATAATAAATTGGTGGGTTACATAATAGGGATAATCCGCTGGGGAGCAATAGGTCACGTTTTAGCCATAGGTATCGATCCATCGTACCGGAGGCAGCATATCGGCTCGACACTCATTGAGCATATAATGATCCGCCTCCAGACAAAAGGTGCTAAACTTGCGCGACTTGAAGTCAGAAAGAGCAATCTCGAGGCGCAAAAGTTCTACCTCAAGTTAGGTTTTAAGAGAATGGAGGAAATCCCTTACTACTACGAAGACGGCGAAACAGCAGTGGCAATGGAGCGTTCGTTTGAGAGTTAGTTCATCTTTGGTATTTTTGCCTTCGGAGTTCGTCTGGAGTTAATATTTGCACGTTTTTCGGCGTCAGTTCAACTCGCGAGCGCATTCCAACGACAAAGCTCACACCCATTTTAGCCGCGAGATCTGCAAGTTCTTGAGTCACCACACCGTCGAAGACTACAGCCTTCACACCCTTGGCATTTGAGAGTCTATCTTTGATGTCTCTGACTTGAGTTTCATCGACCGGTTCGAGCTGCTCGTTGAGGAGTATAGCCTTCAGCGTCCCACGAAGTCTGCCTATGATGTTCTCCAGCTGTTTGAATTCGTTTGGTTTCTTGTTGGTCGGGGCTGGTTTCTCCTTTGCTTCTGCGATGGCTTGTTCGAGTGGTATTTTATTCCGTAGTGCCTTGATTAGCTCCTTTCGCGTTAGGTCCTCTACACTGCGGTTTTGTGGTGGGTGAGCGACGAAGTCTAAATTTGCCACTTGCAGTAGCTCTTTGAGGATTAGATCCCCACCGCGGTCGCTGTCTAGAAATGCTGTCACAGTTTTAGTTTTGCTTAGTTCAGCTACCGTCGGAGGCACGCTGGTTCCCTCTACAGCGATGACGTTTCGAATTCCCGCTCGGAGCAAATTCAGGACATCTGCGCGACCCTCCACAATGACGATGGCGTCCGAGTCGCGCACTCCAGGTCCAGCAGGCAGCCCTTTGTACTCGCTGATTTCCTCCAACCGCGTAGATTCTTTCACTTTTTCGGTTATCTCTTGGGATTCAAGCGCGGTTTCACCAAATTTTTCCAGCAGTTCTTTAGCCCTATCAACCACGAATTTTCGCTTGATTCCGCGAACGTCCTCAATCCGTTCCACTTTTATTTTTGCCTCGCATGGCCCGACACGTTCGATAGTTTCAAGCGCTGCACCTATAATCGAGGTTTCGATTCGGTCTAAGCTGGAAGGAATGGTTATGTTTCCTGAAGATTTTCCCTGGTTAGATTTTATGTCTACTTTAATACGCCCGATTCTGCCTGTTTTCAACAACTCCCGAAGGTCAAGCTCGTCTCCGAGAAGACCTTCCGTTTGTCCGAAGACTGCGCCCACTACATCGGGGCGCTCCACCACGCCGTTTGCCTCTATTTCGGCGTGGATAAGATACTTGGTCGTACCAGTATCCTCTCGCATAGGTAATACCTCCTTTTTGCCAAGCCTTTTGGCTACTACTTCTTGCATACTTTTTCCTTCCAAGGGCAACACGCCCTCGAAAAGCCAGAATGAGTTTGATGGTGATTCTGGCTTGATTCGATGATCAATTTAATTATGCTGGTTTCCAACCTAAAAAGCTGTTTGTTGGTAATTGTTATGCAATGTTTTTAAGTAAAGAAAATATTGTTTCACCGAGGTTGAGCGTGTCTGGGGAAGGACATTACAGTCTGCTTCGCACAGCAAGGTTCACTCTTGGAGGACTACTTGTTCTCTTAGTTCTTTTGACAATCTGGACTTGCACGTTTTGGCCCTCGGCCCCAACAAGTTTTTCATATTTCCTGTTTGCGACAGCGTTGCTGGCAGTAGGTTGGTTTATGCTAGCTTTCTCAGTGAAAAAGAAACTTGGGAGACTTGGAATCAGTGCTAGCTTTCCCCGCACTATCTCCATGGTGTTTAGACGCCAAGCCAGAGCCAAATCTGCGGAAGTCGAGTGGGCCGAGTTTTAAGGCGGCGATACCCCTCGGACAAAAATTATCCCGAGGGATGCCAGCACCCAAATCAGCACACCTGCGACAATAACACCTGTCGCGATTGCTAGAGACGCACGTTTTCTGTTCAGACCTGAGATATAGGCTATTAATGAGCCAGTATAGGCGCCGGTGATTGGCAAAGGCACGCTCACGAACAGGGCAAGTCCCACTAAGCTCAGATTTCGACGCTTCTGCACGCGACCCACCGCCCACTTGAACATCCTTTCGACGAGTTTCACTCTCCGCCGGATTGGTGGGAGGACAAAATCCAACAGGAGAAACGCAACGGGGATTGCCAATAGGTTGAGTAGCACGCATACGGTGAACGCGAATTCTGGGCTATGCCCCGCGAGTATAGCTAATGGAATGGCCCCTCGGAGCTCGATGAACGGCACCACAGAGATGAGAAAAACTAGCCACTCGATCAACCGATACACCTCAAAGCGATATTGCTAGGAGGGATAAATCAATATGTGTAGGGGTATTGGTGCACAGTTCAGTCACTCGAAAATTTAAAGGATTGGGTGTATCAGTAAAAACAGTGTCTCGATGAAATCACCTAAAAGGTCCGAGAAATATGAGGTGCCTAGCTGGGATTACATCTACGGTCTATGTATCAAAGTTGCAGACAAAGTAAAACACAGTAAGTATAAGCCAGATCTGATTGTTGCAATCTCCCGCGGGGGATGGGTCCCAGGACGAGTTCTTTCTGATATTTTAGAAAACATGAAAATCGCTACTATCAGGGCAGAGTACTATGAAGATATTTACAAAACTCGTTCCAAACCAGAGATAACACAGCCATTACCTATAGACATCAGCAGGAAACGAATCTTGCTGGTAGACGACATTGCAGATTCTGGGCACAGCCTCAAGCTAGTGAAGGAACACCTACTTGAACTGGGCGCGAAGGATGTCAAGGTTTGTACTCTGTATACAAAACCTTGGTCAGTAGTGGTCCCAGATTTCAGCCCACGAAAGACAGACGCATGGGTCTGTTTTCCGCATGAAATTTTTGAGACGATGAGAAAGATTCACGTGAGGTTGAAAAAGCAGGGAAAAACCCGAAAGGAAATCGAACGGAGACTTTTGTCTATAGGGATAAAACCTAATTTAGTCAAGAAGTTTCTTTCGCAGGCAAGTGCTAAAAACTAGATTTTCAGCACAGCGCGCTGGGTTTCCAGAAATTTAGCGAGCCCTTCAACGTCCTTGACATCCTTACGAACTAGCGATTTTAGTTTCCCTCTGATTTCGACGATTGGTTCGATATCGAGCCGCTTAAGGTGGTTGGTGCAGAATTTCGCGAGTTTGTCGCCAGTCCGGTCAAAGTCAGTCATGATGATAACCTCTTTTGAGCTGGAAAAGTTTTCAATGAAGTTCAGCAGCGATTTCCCACTCGATATCTTACAAAATTTTCCATTTATTCCGAGTTTTTTCAGCGCCCCGACATCGTCAGTCCCTTCCACGATGATAGGTGTTCCGTTGGATGCTTGCTCTCTTAGTTCGGCGAGCAACTCATCGATTTCTTCGATAGTTTCCTTAGTCAGCAAAGGCATCGCCGCCGGGTACTTGGTAGGTCACTCGGGTCCGCGGTCTCCCACCCAGAGGCCTTTCCGTAGACATTTTTTACAAGCGTTGATGTCGCGCATGAAGCAACGGGAGCAAACAGTAGCCCCACACACACCGCACCTATAAACTTCGGTGCCCGTCCGTCCACACATTGTACAAACGCTAGTGACCTTGCCCATTCCACGCCCATTTAACAATTTAGAACGTTAAAAGATTAAAAGTTATGTATGTGGTCTTAAGGAAGAACAATTGATTCATTTGTACAGAGTTGCGCCGAAGTTTTCGATTACTTTAGCTGCCAGTTTTGCACCCTGACGTCCCGCTGTTTCGATTAGTTGTCCACGGCTCAAGCTGAACAGAACTCCAGCCGTATAAAAGTCTCCGGCCCCCGTGGTATCGACGACTGTTGTGGGGTGGGCAGGAATCACGAACCGCTCGCCGTCCGAAAATATGACTGAACCATTTCTTCCTTTTTTTAAACAAACCATACCGCCGTTTTCCGTCAACTTCTGCGCTTCAGCTTCCTCGTTCGATCCAACTAGAGCTTCTAACTCTTCCTCGTTTGCAAACAATATGTCTGCTCTTGAAATAGTCTTACGGAGGTTGTTTTTATTCGCGTTTATCATAGGTGGACCTTCAAGCGAGATTGATACGCGTACGCCGTTTTCTTTTGCTAGTTCTATCGCGTCGTGCGCTCTTTGAGATATCATGCCTTTTTTGAGGAGTGTTATCGACGTGATGTATAGGAAATTTGAGTCCTTTATCTCTTCAGCAGGCAGCGCGTCGTACTCAACGCTATTTCCGAGATTGGCTGCGAACGTGCGTTGGAAGTCTGGCGTGATGAATGCGATGATTTTCCCAGTATTGCCCGACCTTTTTTCTAGAAAAGAGTCAATACCTTTGGAGCGTAAGCTGTGTTCGAAGATTTCGCCCTCTTTATCTTCAGCTATGCGGCTTGCGTAGGCCGATTTTCCCCCGAGAAAACAGACACCTTCACACACGTTGCGTGCGTTGTCTCCAGAAAAGCACGCTAAAATAGAGTCAGAAAGTTCAGCGTGCAATTCGTCGAGTTTTTTGCGGGAAATGAAATTTGTGGCTCCTTTCACCAAACCATTTTTTTTCAGGAAATCATCATTTGACTGAACGAAATAGTCCACGAGCGCAGTCCCGATACCGAACACATCGTATTTTTTACCCAAAATTTCACCCACAACTAGTAGGGATTGTTTTTCAAACCAAGCTTATAGGCGCCAAAGTTTGTGGCGAGGTGGATAATTGGGGTGAGAATGAGAATGGTTAAAATAACCTCCCAGCTTGGCAACATCAGTGGGCTCGCGAATAGCAGAGCAAAAACGACAAAGCCGAGTTGGTCTAGCCCGGGAGCTGCCCCTCCACGGGAGATGTTTAGGCGACGTTTGACGAAACTTCCTAGGAGATCGCCTACCAAGGCCCCAAGCGCGAGCAAGAGCCCAAGCGCGATATAAATACATTGTCCTGTTACAGCCCACTGCAACATGCCCACACTAGAACCGGCTATTAGACCAGCCCCAAATCCACGAACGGTTTTTCCGGCTCCAAAAATCGGGCGACCATCTCTAAACCGTTTTCCTCCATCTATGGGTATCCCACCACCCAGTATCACTGGCGCCCCATTCGCCACGTAAGCCGGCAGGATGAACCAAATCGCTGAAACTATTAAGTCAAGCACTTCTTTGCACAATTTCCCTAC